>JAQUVV010000045.1 GCA_028693195.1 Lachnospira sp. | reverse complement strand
AAATCAAGCACTTTCATTCCGGATAATGGTCCCTTGTCAGGATCACATTTTCCAAATGATTTGACTAGAGTATCCGATGTCTTTGTGAATCGGTAGAGTGGCATATGGCAAACTGCTTTTCCCACTCCCATCTCTTCCCATTCCTTCCGATCACGAAGCATACATCCACACGCCCCATGATCAAATGCTGCTTCTTCCAAATCTGTGGCATTCCACTTCAATATCGCATCCGCTGTGGTCTTCTTATCCGCCGCCATCGAACCGAATACGAACTTGTCTGGATCTTTGGTAATCCCCAGTGTCTCCATCATCTTACGTTTCTGCGATTCATAATACACATGTGCTGAAAAATATCTATTGTCCTTGGTCTTATATTTGTAGAAAGAACCATTCAGTGCGTTATCCACACGAATTGCAGAATCATATCTAGACTTGATAAAGCTCTTATTTCCTTCATAAGCAGACATATACAACCGAATGACCTGTAATCCCGCCAGTCCTACATCGCAATAAACCGGTCCACCTGCATCCGGTTCCAGACCATTTCTAATGTTCCCGATTTCCTTTGCCTGCACTGCATCCAATGCCAGAACCGCTGCTGCAGGGCCTGTCTGCAATACATTCTCTGATTCAAACAACCGTTTCACTGCCTTCAAACGAAGCGACAACAACACCGCTTTCAGCACTCCAGGAAAAGGATTATTGTACAAACATGCCTTCTTTATTCGTTTCTCCTGCTCCTCATCCACATGAAAAAACACCTTTGTATCCGTAGAAATTCCCGTCTGTCTCTTCAAATCCTCGAAACATAGCTGCGCCTGACGCGCTTTTTCATCCATCACTGACCCCATGATAATCCTCCTTTTCTTCCTTTCATACCGTTTGTACTCTTGCCCCATGCTTTTTTCACCAAAATATTAAATATATTATAGCACATCTGCTTTCTATTTTCTTTCATAATATAAGAATTGCAAACTCTTCCCCGCGGCACGTTTCCCCAGTAATAACTTCATTATTCATACCACCTCGATGCTCACGCAGTATTTTTGATTTATAGAAAATACAATTTTCTACAAATTAAAAAAGGATAGAAAACCTCACGATTATCTACCCATTTACACTTTATTTATTATTTAGATTCAGGTGTCAAAAGGTACTTTTTAAAAAACGTCCTTTTTTATTCCGTCGTCCGATATTAAGAAACTCTAACCTTGATGGGAGTGTTATAGTGTCAATAATAATGCCATCTTGAATTTCTTGTCTGCCTTCACATAATGTGCACCATTTTTCTCAAACTTAAAGTTCTCACCTGCATGAATTGTATATTCCTTTCCTTCATACCCGATGATTCCTTCTCCGTCTAATGCGAAAATCAATGCTTCGCCTGGAGCTGCATGTTCAGAAAGTCCTGTTCCCTCTGCAAAGCTCATTAAGACCAGCTTCAATTTCTCATCGCTGATTAAATCCATGTTAACAATTTTCCCGTCCTGATATGGAAGTAAATCCTTTAATGCAAATATTTCCTTGTCCTTTAAAATCTGATTCATCTTCGAATCCTCCTTCAATGTAATTTCTGTATAAATACAGCCTGACTTGGTCGATACTCCAACAAGCCGGTTCACCGGTGTCATATATACTTCACCCTTCTTTATTACCCGATTCATATTCTCTTCTGGTCTGTCAACTTCCATCATGCCATCATTCACAAGCCAGAGCTTTGGATACTGATAGGTTTCTGCACTGATATCCGTTCCCTCTGCCAGTGAGAAATATGAAATATAGTATTCATTTTCCTTGCTCAGCAGCTTCGAAACTGTACACCCTGGAACTGCTGCATTCTCTTCAGCAATAGAGAATACAACTCCAGCCTTTTCATTCATCATAACTCATGGCTCCTTCTTGAATCATCGTTTGTTACATATGATAACATGTACACATATCACTTTCTGTTGTCATACCAACATTTCTAATATTAATTTCTTTCATTTCAATTGTTCCTTCTCCAGTAAAGCTGATATAAATTGCATATACCCCTGTTACTATATTTACCGGAATAGATAATTCTATCCATTTGTCTGACTGAATGTCCGATTTTTTCAATCCAGCAATCTGTTTCATACTTTCCAGTTTATTTTCCTGCGCTAGGCTGTTATTCTCTTTCTGTTTCATGTTTTTTAGGATATCACGATTTGAACATGCTTGTTCTGAATGCTCTAGTTTAATCTGAATATCCCCTTTTGCGTGGCCTCTCACAACCAATACGATTTCATTCACCCCATCAAAATCAAAGTACTTGAATCCAATCGTACATTTATCGTGAATATTCTTAATATACTGTACCTGTCCAGAATCTTGTTCTTCCTCATGATTCCAGAATTCCCCTGCATCCACATCCTCTCCATCCTGTGTGATACACATTGCTCTGGCAATCTTTTCTTCCTTGGTCTGGTAAAGATTTGCATCAATGAGATTACACGCAATATATGCTGGATAGGTTCCCTCTCCAATCAGTGGGCCATTATTCAATCCACAACTTGTAGATTCCACCTGTGCAATATGTCCGTTTTTTTCAATCTTAATTTCTTCTGCAACACCCTGACGACTAAAGGATGAATTATTAGTCAATCGATGATCGAATATATAATATTTCCCATGTACTCCTACAATTCCTCCATGGGTATTCCCTACCGGATAGGCCGGATGATCCTCTGTATATCCATTAATTCCCACATCAGACGTAGAATGAATTCTGCCACCATATGCAAATCCATGATCTGGATACTGACTCACATAGTAATAGAGTCCCGTACATCTTGCAGAGTAGACCAGGTAATATAACCCATTAATCTTGCGAATTGACGGTGCTTCCAAATATCTAGCGCCTGTCTCTGGTTCTTCGTCTCGCTCAATGACCAGCTTGGGTTCAGAAACCACAGTCACCATATCAGCCGCTAATTCTGTCACATGGCACCCTGCATAAAGCATTCCCGCATCATCAACCCTTTTCTTCGTGGGACAAAATCCTGAATACAAGTAAACCTTTCCATCATCATCTACCAGCACCGCAGGATCAAACTGATAAAAATCCCCTGGTCTGTTTCCTAACACCTGTCCATCCTTCAAGTGAACATCACATAGATATTCATACTTTCCAGCTGGTTCATCGCAAACGGCCACAGATATCAAGGAAGAATGTGCCATGGAATAATATAAATAATATCTTCCATCTCTTCCTTGTACCACATCTGGTGCAAAAAGTTCCGGTCTCTCCACCTGATATGGATGCTGATCTTTCCGATAAATCACGCCTTCATATCTCCATGCCGATAAGTCATCTACTGGCGCAGAATAGCAGACGTAATCATTCTCACAATAAGTCGTTCCACCAAACTTATCATGACTTCCGAATATATATAATCGCTCGCCAAAAATATGTGGTTCCCCATCAGGAATATATTCATAGCTTGGAAGATATGGATTAAAAATCTGCTTTTTCATGAGGTTCTTCTTCATAAGATACTTTTTCATCCAAATATGAGGACATCACTCATCATCTTCTATCTCACCATACTCTGTAAATCCCTGTTTCTGGTAGAATTCCTTTGCTCTGACCTGTGCATGCAGTGCCAATGAATCCCCGCCAACTTTAGCAACATATCTTAAGGCTTCTTTCATGATGTATTCTCCAAGATGAAGTCCTCTATATTCCTTCAAAATCGCCAGCCTTCCAAGAATATATTGCCCTTCCTCATCCTGAAAAACCCTACAGGTTCCCATTGGTTTCTCATCTTCTGTATAGATTACAATATGTGCCGCTCTGTCATCTATTTCATCAAATTCATCATGAAATCCCTGCTCATCCATGAACACTTTCTTTCGAATATAAAATGCGTCTTCTGGTCTATTCTGATATACTTTTGTCTTTACCGTCATCGTCTTCCCCCCAATGCTATCTGCTTTCAAAACTACATATGTACCATCCCTGGAAATTTCCTGGAACTGTCTGCCTAAACATGGTCATTAAACATTTTGATTTTCTATATGACATAAACAAGCTAGACTGTTAAAACAGCCTAGCCAACAATCAAAGTCATTACATTTGTTTAATTTTACATCAATATGCTAAATGCATCAAGGTTATATCTATGTAATCTAGTCCCTAATTCAAACAAAAGATAATCCCTTTTCCTCTATCAATATTTCCTTCTCCTTCATTCCCTCAATAACCTTGCAGATTACGCTGTGTCCTGTTATAAACATAACTTCCGCCTTAAACTCTTTCCTTACTTTATGTGCAATCCCACCAGCACTCTTGGTTCCAGTTGCCACTGTAAATGGTGAATTGGCAACATAGCCAACCTTTCCAATATGCTTAAGCTCACATCGAATTGCCTCACTATCATATATATTTTCAGGCTCTTTTATACATTTAATTTTATTTCCCACTTTAAATGGTACCATTCCATAGTAATGAGCCATTCCTGTTATTGTAATAAACTGATCTTTCATCTTTATGCCCCCTTTCTGTCATCCTGTGGATGATCAAAATGCTGGTTATAGTATCCTGAATACATCTGTCTCTCCTGTTCTTTCGGACTGACTCCACGTGCTGATTCAACCGATATCTGTCTCCAATCCATGTCTTTTGGCACCTGCTTTACTCCTACTTCTTTTACCAACTGAATAATCACATACATTAATGCTGCTAATATCACGATTCCACCCATCATTCATACCTCCATTTTTCATCTTAATTTTTCCTGTTTACATCATGGGATGCCATTTGTTACTTTCATTTAGTTACTTTGTAGTTATCTTCTAGCTATCTTGTAACTATAAAATAACATTTCATATGTCACGATAACGTGACTTATTTAAAAAAGAAAAGAAAAGAAAAATTATTTAATAATATAAATAGACCAAAGAATCTGTTGAATTCAAATTCCAACAAACTCTTTGGTCTACAATAATATATACTATTTACTTTTCCTATTGCGGTTTCACAACCTCTGCTTCCATCTTTCTTCGCTCAAGTTCCATCTGGAGCATCGGATCATTATTCACCATCTCTTGTTCCTCTGGTGTTAATTGCTGTCCCGATACTACTTTCATCACAATATTCTGCACCTTCGCAACATCCTTTAAGGCTTCTGCCTTGTCCTGGTCATAAAGTGCACGGTCTAATTCCGGATTATTTCTTCTTGCATTCCAATAATAATCGCTCTTTTCCCTTAAAGCTTTCATCCCCGCTTCGCTGGACACAAAGGTATCCTTCTCATTTACAGCTTTTCTCTCTGTTGCCTGACTGCTCTTCATATCTTCTTGATCTTTTGCATATGTCTGCTGCAGATAATTCTGACTCCCGTAAACTCCTGTCCCATATACCCCATGAATATCCATACGCTACCTCCAATTTCTACTTTTCCACTTATATGTACTTGGCTAATCCTTTTTTCAGTTCCTCTACCACTTCCTGCTTCAATTCTTCCGGTGCAACCACCTTGAAGCGAGTCGCATACTGGGTCAGCCATCCAATTAACGTCACACTATCCATCTTTGTAAATCTGGCAATGCTCTTATCTCCTGAAGTTCTAACTGAAATATCTCCACCTGCAAAATCATAAAGAATCGCATGATTAATGCTGTTCGGTGTATATTCTACTTCCACGCGAATTGGCTCACCCGCGAAGTGATCCACACTCTTTTTTACATAATCCTGAATAACCAGTTCTGGGTTGTCCCTAACCTTATCTTTCGCTGGAATGATTTTATCCTCTGATATATGCAAATTACGAATTCTGTCTAATCTGTAATTGGTCAAATTCGAATGATTATCATGTGCACCAATCAAGTAGTATGTATTATCTGACCACACTAGTGTGTACAAACTTAACTTGTATATATGTCCGTCTCTTTTAATCACTGGTTTTAAACGATCATTTAATTCTGTATATTGAAATGTAATCTGCTTTCCGGCATACATGGCTTCCAACATGATTTCGATATATTCTCCCATCATCTGATCTGCTGCCATATTCATAGATTTTGGCATAATCTGATGTGCAAAGCGCTTTCTACCACGATCACTGGAAAGACTTAGTAAACGCCCTCGAATACTTTTGGCATTTTCGGAAGTGATACATTTGGCTTGAAGGATTGAGTCCATCATAATCTTAATTTCCCAGTCATCGAATGCATGCTTCTCCATATACCAGCCCTTACGCTTATCCTTGCACTGGCTAATCTGATAGCCGCAATACTGCAACATACTAATATCACGATAAATTGATCTTCGATCCACATCACCTAATGTAAACTGGTCATCCAGCTTCTCCACAAGCTGTGTCGCATTCATCGGACTCTTCTCATCTGTTGCTTCCATTAACTGAAGCACACGAATCAACTTCTCTTTTCGTTCTGTTGCCATACTCTCACCCGCCTGTCTATTTCATTATTAAGAATCATATCATAATTTTTATATCTACTCTCTTTACAACTGCAACAGCTCTCAATTAAAACACTTTATTTAAATTCATTTCAACACCTTTCGAATCTGCTGGTCTGTTGCTATCGGATAAATATCACGCATATGATTTACAATCTGCTCCCAAGACTGTTGTGGTTCTTCCTGATACATAGAAGTCATTGTATCATATCCCCAAAGATGCTCTGGTGTTGAATAAATTGCCACATCCCAACCATACTCCACGCCTTTCTTATTCCTTCTTTTTCTAAAATCGCAATTACACAGATACAACTGCATCATCAGATTCGTAATTGCTCCATCAAAGCCCTTCTCACCGTCTTTTCCAAATCCAGCTAGTTTCTTCAGTTCATTGGAATAGATTTCTGCTTCTTCACGATCATCCATAAAATGTGTCATGATTTTCTTGTGTTTCAGTGGTGCCTTTCCATCTTCATAGAGTGCATCAAAATCATAGCCATCTCTTCGATAATTGGCAAACACCGGAAGCCACTTCTTAGAAATAAATCCGGCTTTCTTATCAAAGAACTTGCCATAGGCAATCTGTCCAGTTCTAGCAATAACTGCACGCCACATCCATGGATCATTCTTCACGTCATCACTCCACCAGTAATCAGGGACTGTTCGTTCCTCCAGTGAAAATCCTGGAATTTCATTCTTAAAAAGAGGCAAAAATCCCACTTCATTAATATATGCAATTGCTTCATCTACAGAATGAATGCACTCGGCATCATCCCAATCCACACCATACATAATCCATTTTCCATCTTCAACAGACATATACGTCTCCCCTTATAAAGTTTTATTTTCCCTACTGTTCTCCGTCATTATTCTTGTTCTTATTATTCAGTCTCGCGGCTCCAAAGCATAACATCGCCGAACCCATGCATGCCCATGTCACTGCCATTGCTGTATTATCTTTGCGAATAAATCCCATAACTGCAGCTGCATAAAAGCAGACTGAAGCCACAAAATATAAAATCATAGACCAATCCTTTTTCTTCTTCATTATATGTTCTCCTGTATAAGTATTCTTTTATATATGTCTTTCACATCAATACATCTATTTGCATTATATATGCTGTAATATATATCGTCAAATCTCTCTATCATAATCATTAGCTAATTATTAATTGCAGGTAAAATCACAAAAGGAGCGGCGCACCATTTTGAGATTACTCAGCTGATGCGTCAGCTCCTTCTTGTATAAATGTATATTCTACTTTGTCGCTTGAAATGTCATGCTCTTGCTTCCCCAAAAACTTGGAGAGTATGTAATTTCTAGAGATTTCCAATCCTTTGAAACTTCATAACCGATGACTCCGTTCATCTTCTTTCCAGCCGCGACGGTTCCATCCAACTGGTTCTTTGTGTTATTTAACACTAGCGCAGACAAACTCTGATTAATTGCATAATCATCACAATAAGCTTCAAAACTCACCATCGAACTAACTGCAATATCACTCTTTGACTGATTATTAATTTCAAATTCACAAATCAGAAATATATTGCCATCTGCTGGTGTATTATACTGCTCTCCCGTAGATTCTGTCACATCAACTAAC
Source organism: Lachnospira sp. (assembly GCA_028693195.1). Taxonomy (GTDB): domain Bacteria; phylum Bacillota; class Clostridia; order Lachnospirales; family Lachnospiraceae; genus Lachnospira. The sequence continues at coordinate 6,617 of JAQUVV010000045.1, read as the reverse complement.
GTCACTTGAACACCATTCAAATCCACTACATCTCCTATTTTGAACTTGCTTTGCTCCGTTCCCTTCTCAGAGGCTGTCGTATCTCCTGAACCTGTTCCTGTGGAATCCCCCACTTTCTTTGCTCCAGAAGAACCGCCTGCAACTGCTCCAATAATAATAATAACTGCTAGAATTCCTACTAGCATTGGCCATTTTTTCTTTTTCTTCCATCTCATTATACTTCCCTTCACGTAGATTTGAATGAAGTATAACATTGTAAAAATCAAAATTGGTGTGCTGCCAGCATCATTTTATTCCGCTTCATCTCCTTCATAATAACAGAGCAACAATTTGATATAACAGTACTCCCATCACTATTCGTCATTGTCATTCCTACCGAAAAATATATGATAGATATATAACCTATGACTGCCAACGCCATCTTCCAAGGCTGTCCGCTTCGAAATCCTGGTGGAAGAAATCTTCTCCATGAAGGTTTCGATTCCTGATTCAAACTCTTATTTGAACTGTTCTCCATCTGATTCGTCCAGCGAATAAATCTCATAACATTTTCAACCATATTCATAAAACCAGATCGAAGGTTTTCAGACTTTATGCTACTTGTGTATGTCACTTTTTCCTTTACACTCTGATAATTACTATTTCCTCCATATGAAAATAAATGATTGATCCCATGAAGAATATCATCTACGCTCTGATATCTTGCTTCTGGAGCTAACTTTGTACACTTTAAAATCATATTTTGAAATCTTCCTTCTGCTAATTTCTCAACCTGATTCTTTCCTGTCAACATATAATTCAATAAAACTCCGACTGCATAGATATCCGTCCTAGGATCTGATTGCCGAAAGCCATACTGCTCTGGAGCTGCAAAGCCTTCTGTTCCTATCAAGATGGTATCCTGAGCTTTCTCCTCATGAAAAATCCCATCTTTCCGTATAATGTTGTCAAGAGTTCTTCCGCTAATATATTCTTCTATCACGATCAACTTCTTCTCATCTGTTGCAAAATAATCTATAATCTGCGGAAAGCATCTACATTTCCACATCTTTAACATCTCATAGACATGTTCATTATAAATCGCTAGTTCTTTCATTACGCTGATTTCACCACTCTCTTTATGCTTCACCAGCCACACGCCATGCTTTTCATTCAATGCGGTTACCTTCTCGTAACACGAAAGGCGACATTTTTCCTCTATCGTCATTTTTTATTTTTAACTCCTTCTTGCAAATCCAATTCACGCATATTATGATGTTGATTGGATTTGCAGATTTGCCCATATAAATCTGAATACATACCTATTACTCTATATTGTACTAGTACCAAAATGAATAATCAATGAAAAGAAAAAGGAACCCAAAAGCCATGGAATACAACCAAAATACTACTGATTTACTGAATTTTTTAAAAACCATTCATACCCAAGAAGAACTAGATTCATATCTTCGAAATCACACATCTTCGGAGATGGATTTTGCTGAATACTACAACTATTACCTAGAACAACATTCTTTCAAAGCCTCAGAAGCAATTGAACGGAGTGGATTAGAGAAGCACTATGCCTACCAGATTCTAAACGGAACAAAGTCTAATCCAGGGCGCTTAAAGGTCATTGCACTCTGTATTGGTGCCCATATGAATCTGAAGGATACACAGCGTTGCCTGAAACTGACAAAAAATGCATCGCTGTACCCAAAGGATACGCGCGATGCAATTATTATTACTCATATTAATCTAGAACAATGGAACATCATGAAAATCAATAGTGAACTCTGGGAGCATGGTTTGGAGCCTGTTGAATAAAGTTCCTCACATCTCAATCTCGATTTTTTGTGGTGCCTTCCCCATTAGTTCCACACTTCTTTCATCTGGCTGAGAACCACCTACATAGATTATAAAAGTGCCCTTAGGGACGAACCGTTCCCCCTCTGAATTCACAAGTGTAAATGCTTTTCTATTCAACATCAATTTCACACATGCCACCTCTCCAGCCTTTAGGGAAACCTTTGCAAATGCTTTCAACTGCGCATTGGGAATCCGACCTTCCACCCTTGGCGCCCTTACATACACCTGAACCGTTTCTCTACTGTCGAATGTGCCAGTATTTCTGACTGTAGCTGATATTTCCATTATGTCTTTTTCCATATCAGCTTCTAACTCCGCCTGACTCATGACCCCTTGACCTATCATTCGTATCGCTACCTCTGAATATTCAAAACTTGTGTAACTGAGTCCATATCCAAATGGATAAAGCGCCAGATTTTTCATGTATCGATACGTTCTATTTTCCATAGAATAGTCTGTGAAATCCGGTAACTCCTCTGTGGTTCTATAGAACGTAACTGGAAGGTGTCCCTGTGGGCTGGCCTCTCCAAACAGTACATTTGCAATTGCCTTGCTTCCCTGGGCACCCGGATACCAACACTGCATCACCGCAGACATGCGTTCTTCCATCGTTCCAACTGTCAATGCACTTCCAGAAAGATATAATAAAACTACAGGCTTTCCGCTTGCTGCCGCTGTCTCTACAATCTGCTGCTGTTCTCCTGGAAGATTTAAATTCATCTTATCGCCACTGGCAAAATCATTTCCTGCATCTCCCTGTTCTCCCTCAATCGTGGCATCCAGTCCCATGCAAAGAATCACAACATCACTAGCCTCACATATTGCTTCCACTTCTGATGTTCGATTGGTCTTCCAGCCTTCTTTATATAAATGACATCCTTCTGAAACCAGGACACGAATCTCCTTGCCATCTGCTCGTGGATGTTTCTCCAGATAATCCTGAATCCCCTTCCACATATCTGGCTCCCAGCCTTGATGTAAGATACGGGTCCTCTCCATAGGTCTCATGACCTCTTCCCCATCTAGGATCTCGGAAAATGTTAATATTTGGAGCCCACAGTGTTAACCCCTTATATCTTCCGTAGTCATGAAACTTCTGCTGCATATTATACTTTGCTCTAGCCTCCGTAGATACTGCATCCGCCACTTTTTCCAATAGCTCCTCGTCAAATGTTGCAGCCATACCGATTGCCTGTGGAAACACCGTTGCAACTCCTGCTCTTGCAACTCCATGCAATCCCTCATTCCACCAGTCATATCCCTTGATTCCAAGACGCTCAATTGACGGTGCCGAATGAACCGTCTGATATACCATCTCCTCTGGTGTCATCTGATTCACCAATTTCTCTGCTTTCTCTCTAAGTTCGTTGCATAACACTGCATTTATACTAATATCCATACTACACTCCATTCTCGCTGCATACCACAGCCCTTGAAAGTACCTTCTATCGCGATATACAAGCACAATATCCGACTATCACTCCGGTAGATTGGGAATGATTTCAACATAAACCTGATCAAAGTCTCTTCTTAATTCATTTCTAATTTCATCTCGAATTCGATATAGCGATTGAATGGATATGACATCATTGGGACTATCTATATAGATTTCCACCCAGGTCTTTCTCCCTGTCTGAATGACATCTAGAAAATCCATTGTATATGAACAGGTCTGCATATGCTGTTCCACCACGATTCGAATCCGATCCATAATCTCTGGATTTGGTGCGAACAACACCAGCTTCTTTAAGCCTCTAATAATTGTTTCCACTGGCTCCCTAAGGAGTAATAATGCCATGATAATCGCAACAGCCGGATCAATATACGGTGCAATGCCAGCCCACTGTGACTTCTCCAATATACCTTGTGCAAAGAATGCCAGCGCCACGCCAATACTTCCAATCACATCCAGCTTCCACACATATAGCTCTGCCTTGATTGTCATCGATTGATACTTTTTACTATAATGACTTAGAAGCAAATACATGAACAAACATCCTGCAAACACGCAGAATTCAAATATGGCAATCTCCCCCGCATTTACATGATGCCCGCCATGAATAATCAGCTTCATACTGTCAATAATTAGCTGTATCGTTACCACCAAAAGAATACTATACTTGATTACCAGGAACAAAGATTCCACCTGCGAAAATCCATATGGACGTCGCTCCGTAACCGGGCGATAAAGCAATGGAACTAATACCAAAAATGGACCAATCAATATGAGGTCTGTCACATCAAACACACAATCCATTAGAATCGAATGAGAATGTGTAATATAAGCCATAATTCCTTCTACGATCATAAACGCAATACTGCCAATCATGGAAAGATTCATGACTCGTTTTTCTGTTTTTATCTTATTTTGTGTATTCATAATTTATCCTCATGCTGTGACTGTTTTTTAGGAGCAGCTAATGGATGAAGTTTGTGCGCAGCTCAAACTTACTAGAGTGAAAAATTATCATATAAGATTTTTCACTCTTATCCTCTTGCTGTGACTGTTTTTTAGGAGCAGCTAATAAGACTTCGTTCGCACAGTTCTACGAAGCATCAACAGTCCCACAATATCTGCCAATGCCCAGCCAATCGGTATTGAAATCCAGATACCGACCACGCCAATCCAGGAAATCTTTGACAAAATCAGAGACAAAACCACTCTGCTTCCCAGTGAAATAATGGTCAATACAAGGGACATTTGGGGAATGTTTACTGCCCGATAATACCCATACAGCATAAATAGAAGCCCAATTCCAATGTAGCATGCCCCTTCAATCCGCAGATACTGTACACCTACGGCAATGATTTTTGTCTGATCTGTCGCAATAAAAATCTCCATAAAATTCTCAGCAAAACCAAATACAATAATACTAATGCATATACAGAAAATCATGACGCTCACAGACGCCTTTCGGATGCCCTGCTGAATCCGTTCCCGCTTCTGTGCCCCATAATTCTGTGCTACAAATGTGGAAAATGCATTTCCGAAATCCTGCACGGGCATATATGCAATGGAATCAATCTTCACCGCTACCGCAAATGCAGCCATGACCGTAGTTCCAAATCCATTGACAATTCCCTGAACCATCAAGATCCCGAAATTCATAACCGACTGCTGGAGACACGTGTAGCCAGACAACGACATAATCTGTACAATCGTTTCCCGCTTCCAGATACAATCCTGTTTCTGCGGACGCAGATTCTCATATTCCATAAACGAATAAATCATTAGACCAATTCCTGAGCCATACTGTGCAATGGTCGTTGCTATGGCAGCGCCCTTGATTCCAAGTCCCAGTCCCACTACAAATGCAACATCCAGCCCTACATTTAATAGTACTGCAATGCCCAGAAAAATCAATGGTACAAACGAATTCCCGATTCCTCGCAATACATTTGCAAAATAATTGTATAGAAATGTTCCTGGAAGTCCAATCATTACGTAGAATAGATAAATATACATATCCTTCTGGACTTCTTCTGGCACCTGCAACAATCTGATAATTTCAGGGAGAAGTCCCATGACCACCACCGTTAAAAGCAATGAAACCACGCCTATCATTACAAATGAAAGAAAAATTCCATTACGAATCCGCTCATCATTCTTCTGCCCAATGGCAATGGAAAAGAAGGCACTGCACCCGAGACACAGACCGATAATTACAGAGATTAGAAACGTCATAAATGCATATGCCGAACCTACTGCCGCCAATGCATCTGCACCAATATACCTGCCAACAACCCAGGTATCCACCAGATTGTAGAACTGCTGCATTACGTTTCCAACCATCAGTGGAAGTGCGAAAAGCCATAGCTTTGAAGTAATTTTTCCTGTTGTTAGATCTTGTTGTAGTGCTGTCTTCTTTGCATGAGACATTGGTTTATTTCTCCTTGGTATTGTCAATTATATAACTACATTTATTATAGCTGAACCTTTGGCCAATGAAAATGTATTCATGACAAAAATTTTTTATAAAAGTATTTCTTGTTTTCAAGTAATGTCTATCCAACACATTTTCCGCATATGTATAAATAATTGATGTCTTTATAAAGGTGGTTTTATGTGTGGTATTTCCGGCTTTTATCAATACAATGCCGATTTCACCAATGATGCTCCCTACTACAATGATATTTTAAAGAAAATGACTCAGGTCTTGGTTCACCGTGGGCCTGACGATCATGGTACAATTCTGTCCAAGCACTGCGGTCTTGCTCATACCCGTCTTTCCATTATTGATCTGGTTTCTGGTGCACAGCCTATGACAAAAACCCTATCTTCATATGGATATCATATTGTCTATAATGGAGAAATATATAATACCGCTGAATTAAAAAGGAAACTGAATAACTGTGGTATCAAACAGAGCACTACCTCCGACACAGAAATCCTGCTACAATCTTTTTTAGAATTCGGTGCTTCCTTCGTCCACGATGTCAACGGAATCTTTGCATTTGCAATCTATGATGAACGTCATGAGACACTGACTTTGTTTCGCGATTCGTTCGGTGTAAAACCTCTTTTTTATACCTGGCAAAACAACACTCTCATCTTCTCATCCGAACCCAAAGGAATTCTTCAATATCCAGGAATGAAAGCTTGTCTTGATGAAGAAGGGTTATGTGAACTCATCGGACTAGGCCCTGCACGAAATCCAGGGAGTGGCATCTATCGCGGTTTCCATGAACTGTTACCAGGGCATTACATGACCTGCTGTGGCAATCATATTCACACGGTCTGTTATTATCGCCTTCAATCTCACCCACAT
>JAQUVV010000044.1 GCA_028693195.1 Lachnospira sp. | reverse complement strand
CGTGCATTTGATGAGAATGACGAAAATAACCACCTCATAGACACTGCCATCCGTCTTCATAATGTATACGAACTTCCAGATGTACTCACAGAGCGTGAATTATTATTCTGCCAGATTATACGTGATGCAGATAAAATCGATATCTACCGTGCCAATCTTATGACACCAATGGAAGATATTTATAATACAACAACTTCTGTATTAAAAAATGCAGCAATTACACCCGCTGTTTATCAAGCTCTTGAAGAGCATCATACCGTATTAAGAAGCTTAAAACAAACCGTTGTAGATAACCTGATTGGACATCTTTCTCTTTACTATGGGTTAGTTTTTCCTGAGAGTAAAAGAATGGTAGTTGAACAGGGCTATTTATGGAAATTAGCTAACTTTCACTCTGATAATCCAAAAACCGAACGAATTCTAAATGAAATTCGTTCTACACACCGAAACGAATGGACATAAAAATAATACAGTCATAAGTATAAAAGAAATTGATATACTTATGACTGTATTATTTTTATATGGCTGCTTCTATATGGATGACATCTTTCTATATATACTTCTTACCAAATTCCAAGTAAATGCTGCATCAGCAAGCTGACGCCTGTAATACCAATCCAGCAACAGAATCCCATAACAATTGGTTTCCCACCTGTCTTAATCAATTTTACAATATTGGTATTAATACCAATAGCTGCCATTGCAAGAATAATGAAGAACTTGCTTAATTCCTTCATCGGCTTAAAGAATGAACTTGGAACTCCCATATTCACTGCCACCGTTGTAATAATAGAGGCTGCAATAAAATACAGAATAAAGAATGGGAAAATCTTCTTCATAGAAACCTTTTCTCCATTACTATTCTTTTCCTTCTTTGTACGAATCAATGCAAGAACCAATGTAATGGGAATAATTGCAAGTGTTCTTGTGAGCTTTACTGTCACTGCTTTATCTAATGTCGCAGAACCTAATCCATACATACTATCCCAAGTGGAAGAAGCTGCTGTAACTGATGATGTATCATTAATTGCAGTTCCTGCAAAGATTCCGAACGCTTCTCCTGATGACTGGGAAAATCCAAGCCATGTTCCGAATATTGGAAACAATACTGCTGCCAATACATTAAAGAAGAAGATGACTGAAATCGCCTGTGCAACCTCTTCATCATCTGCATCAATAACTTGCGCCGTTGCAGCAATTGCGGAACCTCCACATATAGATGATCCAACACCTACCAGTGTAGAAATCTTGGATGGAATATGCATCACTTTATGTAATACATAAGACACAATCAAAGATGTTGAAATTGTTGCAATAATAATAGGCAGTGACTGTGCACCTGTCTGTAAGATGACATTCAGATTTAATCCAAATCCTAAAAGGATTACTGCATACTGTAAAATCTTCTTTGATGTGAATTTCACACCAGCTTCCACTGCGCTCTTATCCTTAATCAGTAATGTAATTACCATTCCTGCCAGAATTGCTATGACTGGACCTCCAATAATTGGAAACGCTTTTCCCAAAAGCCATGATGGAATTGCTATCACAAGACACAGTAAAAATCCAGCTGCATTCTTTTTTATAAAATTCAAAAATTTTTCCTCCATTTAATTTTTTAACTCACAAATCATATCACTAATTTACAATAATTTCCACATATATTTATAAGATTTTCTGTAAGGATTGATACAATTTTTCGAAATTAATTGGCTTGGAAATATGATCATTCATTCCTGCTGCAAAGGCGGCTGATACATCTTCCGTAAATGCATTGGCTGTCATTGCAATAATAGGAATCCTATGACTCTGTGGATGACTGCTCTTTCGAATTCTTCTAGTCGCCTCATAGCCATCCATTACTGGCATCTGAATATCCATAAGAATTGCTTGGAATGTCCCTTCCTCCGATGCTTCAAATGTATCCAAAGCCTCCTTTCCATCTCGAACTCCCGTTACAATCAATCCAGCCTTGGTGAGGATATCTGTTGCAATCTCCATATTCATATCATTATCTTCTGCGAGGAGTACACGCATTCCTTTCAGATCGATCTGCGTATGTGCACTCTCTGCACTCTGCTGGCTTTGTCCAAAGTGCTTAACAAGCAGGTTATATATGACTGACTGTGAAACTGGTCTGCTAATCTTCTCCACATGAATCATATGATTCATCTCATCTATTGCTCTTTCATTTTCCTGATGTTCTGATATTTCCTGATCTACCAAGCATAGATGATACATGTAATCTGAACCCTTTCGAACCTCGATCTTCTTTATCGCTGCTTCTGGTGTATCCACAAACTCTGCTTTCATACCATAACCCTTAAGAATCTTCTTTAGAATCGCTATGGCTTCCTCATCCTGTTCTACAATCAGAATCCGGTGCTTCCCAAGCTGTATCTCACTTTCTGCTTTCTGATTTTCCTGTTCTGCAGTTTCTAGTTCCAGCACAACAGTAAATGTTGTCCCTTCCCCTTCTTTACTCTTCACACTGATATCTCCATTCATCATGGCAATCAGATTCCTTGAGATTGACAATCCCAATCCTGAACCTCCATACTTCACAGCTGTCTTCGCACTTTCCTGTTCAAAGGTTCCATATAATCTAGTCTGGAATTCTTCTGACATTCCGATTCCATCGTCGCTAACCTGAAATTCATATAAACTCTTATGATCCGAATGCTTTCGTTGTCTGGCCTATAATTGCACATGACCATTCTCTTCTGTAAACTTCATCGCATTAGACAATAGATTCATCAACACCTGATTCAATCTTAGTGCATCTCCAACAACCCAGTTCTGAATGATATCGCTCATATCTAGCTGAAAATGAATGTTCTTTATATCTGCCTGATTAGAAAACACAGTCTCTAATGAATGAAGAACTTCCTTAAGATCAAAACTGTCATGAGCAATCTTGATTTTCCCACTTTCAATTGCCGAGATATCTAGAACATCATTGATAATATTGAGCAGATGTTTTGCAGCAATTTCGCTATTATCAATACAATGCTTTACTTTATCTGGTTCGCCTTCTGCCTGCTTGGCCATGGTCATATAGCCTAACACAGCATTTAACGGCGTGCGGATCTCATGGCTCATTCTAGACATAAACTGTCCCTTTGCCTTACTGGCATTCTGTGCCATCTTGAGTGCATCTTCCAAATTCTGACGTGCCTTCAGTTCTTCCTGCTTTGCCTCATTAATATTCTTCTTATATACAATGTAATTACATGGATGAACTGCATCTACTGGAACTGCCTGCATGGTATATCCGTACCACTGGTATTCTCCCTTTTCATTCTTAGAACGGCATTCAAAATATTCCTCTCCTCCACCATGCTGGCTTAGATACTGTACCTTCCGTTCATCAAACCTTTTAACCACCTGCTCATAATCGTCAGGATGAATCTTCCAACTTCATGTTATTCACATATCTGATACGAACAAGAAGAAATACGACTCCTGCTATGACTAAAACAATAAATACAGCAATAATTGCCAGAATCCATGGCTTACTTCTCAGATAGGTTGTAACTGATACTTCATCCACCAAATAATCTGTTTCATCTGAAATAATATTCTGGATTAATTCTTTCTCAATACTGTTAATTCCTTTATTGAGAATTGTAAGTAAATGGTAATCCCGATCCTTCGCCACTCCAATGGAAAATTCATTTCCATAATCCATCATAATATTCATCCTAATGACATTCGCCGGATCATTATTCAACGCAATTTGTGCTGCATATGCATAAACATAGGTTGTATCCACATCCCCGTTCTTAACAGCATTAATACACTCTTCTGTGCTGTCATACTCCACTGCCTCAAGACCTTTGCATAGTTCTTTCTCCTGTGACAGCTTTAGATCAATATTTTTCAGTATGGCAATCTTATCTACCTTTCCACTGAAATCATTCTTGACAATCTGAGCAATTGATGTAGATAGATATGGGTCTGTCAGCCGAAATCCGCGATCATTAGCCTCTGATGGTGCATAGATCTCATCCAGACATGCATCAATAGTTCCAGATGAAAGTAAATCCTGATACTCCTGTCTCGTCTTCACAGTCACGATTTCATATTGAATGCCTATTCGCTTTGCTGTCTCTTCAAAAATCCTTGGAATAATCCCTTGTAACCACGCTGGAATTATCATCTCTTACAGTGAATATAGAACCATCTGACCCAATCGTCTTTGTAGAATACAGATACTTTTCCTCTCGCTCAGGAGTCTTCGCAACATTAGTAACCAAGTCGATTTCTCCACTTTCCAACATATCAAACATCGCATTCCATCCACGATCATATCCAACAAACTCATAATCATCATTATCATAACGGGACATCATCTGTATAAAGTCATATCCGTATCCACCTTTATTCCCATACTCATCAATGTCGTGATAACCAGCGAACTTAAAAAAGCCCACTTTAATGGTCTTTCTACCTGTTTCTTCCGCAAGAACAGCGTCTGTCTGAAGCAACGGACCTATCACTGATATTATCATACTGATAAAAACAACAAAAACTGCGCAAACTCTTCGAGTGATTCGAACCTTTTTTCTCATAAGTCTCTCCTATTTAAGCAATCTGCATATATTCTAATATATTATTACTATTCACGGCTAAAACTATATATATTATATGTCGAAATGCGGATAAATTCAAGGAAAAGGCGACTTAATGAATGTTCATTTTTGTTCTTGTAAATTTTCCTAAAAATTGACAATACATATTCAAAAATATTGCAGATACTAATAAAGATATTTAGTGACTGTGACGGTACTGAACAGTTACGAAATGCAAAACGAACATCTATGAAAAGGAGACACGCGATGAATGAAATAGCAATTGCATCTATTCCTATTCAAAAATGGGAAGCCCCGGACGAATCTGAAGAAGCACTTGTCTGTGGCAGTATCTTTCAGGAATTAAGAAAGCCCTTTTTTATTGAAGAACAGATGAAGTCAAAGAAGACATGCTGCTGCGGAAGAGAGGAAGGTGAATCTGCTTTAAGAGAAATCCAGCAGTCACAGTTTTTTCTAATTGATCTGCAACTATATCTGGACACACATCCCGACGAAGCGGATGCAAAGAATTTAAAAAAACAATATCAGCAAAAATGCAAGGAATTAATGGCACAGTTTGCAAAGGAACATTATCCATTGACAATTACCTGTGAAGGTGATGAGAAGAAAGCCGAAATTCCATGGGAAGGGGGAAGTGCACATGTGGCTCTATGAGAAAGCACTGGAATTTCCAGTCAAGATTACCAAAACCTGTCCAAAGACAGCTCAGATGATTATCAGTCAATATGGAGGTCCTGACGGAGAATTATCAGCTTCCATGCGTTATCTGTCTCAACGTTACACCATGCCAGTAAAGGAGGTCGGATGTCTCTTAACTGATATTGGCACAGAAGAGCTAGCTCATATGGAAATCATCTGTGCTATGGTCTATCAGTTGACCAAAAATCTGACCATTGAACAGGCAAAGGAAGGTGGTTTCGATGCTTACTATATCGATCACACCACCGCACTATGGCCTCAGGCTGCTGCCGGTCTTCCATTCACAGCAATAGAATTTCAGTCCAAAGGCGATGCTATTACCGATCTTCACGAAGATCTGGCTGCTGAGCAGAAGGCTCGAACTGTATATGATAACCTGCTGCGTATGATTGATGACCCAGAAGTCCGCGAACCTTTAAAATTCCTTCGTGCCAGAGAAATCGTTCATTTCCAGAGATTCGGTGAAGCCCTGGAACGGACAAAAGACCGATTAGATTCAAAGAATTATTACTACTTTAACCCAGAGTTCGATAAGAAATTTTTAAAGTAAAATTAGATAAATCCAATTTATGCTAATTTTTTTAGACAGATTTATTTCTGTATTGCTTTCTAAACCGTATATCACAAAAAGTGAACTGATTTTAAACCAGTTCACTTTTTGTGATGCTTATCTATATACAGTTTTGAATCTTCTTCTAATCTCTTCTAATCCCTATATCGCTCTACTCTTCGATATGTTCCTGTCCCTGGGCGATGATTGTTCTCACATGATCATCTGCCAAAGAATAGAAAATGGACTTTCCTTCACGTCTGCTCTTCACCAGCTTATTCTGCTTTAAAATCTGCAGCTGATGAGATATCGCTGACTGTGTCATATTCAACACTTCTGCTAAATCACACACGCACACCTCTGCCTCGAATAATACAAAGAGAATTCGAATTCTAGTAGAATCTCCAAAGACCTTGAAAAGCTCCGCCAAATCATAAAGCTCATTTTCTTCTGGCATGGTTTCATTCACAATTTTTAATAAGTCCTCGTGGACTTCGTTACAATCACAGCACTCTGCGTTTAAGTCGATCTTATTCATTATATTTCCCTTTCATATTGAACGTTAATGATAACTATAATTTCTTTGTAAATAATGCCCTGATTGCATTCAGTACAGCAATTACCATAACGCCTACATCTGCAAAGATTGCTACCCACATATTAGCAATACCCACAGCGCCTAGTGCCAGGCAGATAAACTTCACACCGATTGCAAAGTAAATGTTTTCGTACACGATACGGATACATTTCTTAGCAATCTTAATTGACTTAGCAATCTTAGCTGGATCATCATCCATCAGAACAATATCCGCTGCTTCAATAGCTGCATCTGATCCAAGTGCACCCATGGCAATTCCAATATCTGCTCTTGTGAGAACTGGAGCATCGTTGATTCCATCACCAACAAATGCTAACTTATCCTTGGAATTCTTCCGATTTTTTTCCTCTAGAAGTTCCTCTACCTTAGCGACCTTATCCGCTGGAAGAAGTTCACTGCAAACCTGTGAAATTCCAAGCTGTGCCGCAACATCATCAGCAACATTTTTCATATCACCAGTCAGCATAATGGTCTTGTGAATTCCACATTTATTTAAATCAGAGATTGCCTGCTTCGCATTCTTCTTAATGCGGTCTGCAATCAGGATATGTCCCGCATATTCGTTTCCAACGGCTACATGTACAATCGTTCCAACCTTATGACATGGCTCATAAGGTACACCAATTCGATCCATGAGCTTTCCATTTCCAACGGCTACAGACATTCATCAATAGATGCAATCACGCCATTCCCACTGATTTCCTGAACATCACTGACACGATTCTGATCAATATCTTTTCCATAAGCATTCTTCAAACTCTTGCTGATTGGGTGATTAGAAAAGCTCTCTGCATATGCTGCATATTCCAACACCTTCGCTGCATCCTGCTTATTGTGATGTACGCCAATGACTTCAAATACACCCTCTGTCATGGTTCCTGTCTTATCAAATACCACATATTTGGTCTGCGCTAATGCTTCCAGATAATTAGATCCTTTTACCAGCACACCTTCCTTGCTGGCTCCACCGATTCCCGCAAAAAAGCTTAATGGAATACTGATGACCAGAGCACATGGACAACTAATTACTAAGAATGTAAGGGCTCTATAAATCCACTGCCCCCACTCCGGTGATGCACTCATAAAAATCATGCGCACCAAGGGTGGTAATACTGCCAATGCCAATGCTCCGTAACAAACTGCCGGTGTATAGATTCTTGCGAACTTAGAAATGAAATTCTCTGACCTTGACTTCTTCGAGCTTGCATTCTCCACCATATCCAGGATCTTTGATACAGTTGATTCCCCGAATTCCTTTGTTGTCTGGATACGAAGAACGCCTGTAATATTAATACATCCACTGATAACCTCTTCGCCCACCTTCGCATTTCTTGGAACACTCTCTCCTGTTAATGCACTGGTATTCAGAGTTGTCTCGCCTTCAACAATCACACCATCGATTGGAATCTTCTCACCTGGCTGAACTACAATAATGGAACCGACTTCAACTTCATCCGGATCTACCTGCTCTAACTTCCCATCCTGCTCAATGTTCGCATAGTCTGGACGGATATCCATCAAATCGCTGATATTTCTTCTGCTCTTTCCAACAGCATAGCTCTGAAACAGTTCTCCAATCTGGTAGAACAGCATAACTGCCGTTCCTTCAACGTAATCTCCTAATACAATTGCGCCAATGGTTGCAACTGCCATAAGAAAATTCTCGTCAAATACCTGCTTATTCAGTATTCCCTTTCCTGCCTTCTTTAAAATGTCATATCCAATAACTAAATATGGAATCATAAACAAACCGAATTCCAGATACCCATTCAATAAACCATCGATTGGCAGAAGCTTCAATAGTATAATCAAAGTTATTGCCACGATAATTCGTATTAACACCTTTTTCTGTTTTTTATTCATATTAATCTCCATTCCTGCTACATATTCTATAGGAAGATTTCGCAGTCGTCTTCAACCTTCTTACAGTTCTTTAATACAACTGGCATTACTTCCTTAGGATCTGCACCTTCTTCAAATTCTACAGACATCTTCAAAGTCATAAAGTTCACTACTGCTTCCTTTACCCCAGCTGTGTTCTTAGCAGCCTCCTCCATCTTGTTTGCACAGTTTGCGCAATCTACATCGATTTTATAAATCTTCTTCATAATGACATTCTCCTTTAAATATAATTCTAATTTTATTATCGTTCATTCATATGAATGATTGTTCATATGTTTATTATATGCATAGATTAAGGATCTGTCAACTAGAAAATAAAAAATCATCAGCCTGCATGACATTCATGCAACTGATGACTTTTTTATGATTGTAATTCCATATGAATTTATAGCACCTTCTGCCCATTGGCAGTTAACTTGAATCTTGCGCCAAGGATTTCTGCTGCCCTTCGGCACATCATCATACGTCCTAAGAAGATTTCAAAATATTCGTACATGGTACAGATCTGTTCATCAATCTGCAGATTCAATGAAATGGTTTTCTTCTCGATGTCCACCTTTAGCTTTGCCTGTGTTACTGCGTAGTTGACACGATCATGGATATCGAATGCGGATTTCTCCTTATTTCTTACTCTATTCCTGCGCACATCTGTCTTATCTGCAATAATCAAAGCCGCTGAAACTGCATCTACCGCTCCGCCTGTGGACTCATCATGATTTCCAATGGCAGAAACAATCGTAACCCTATCCGCAACTTTCATATCCGATTTTTTCAATATATCATTTGCGAGCAATGCTCCATATTCCGCATGGTGAGAACGGTTTACTGCGTTCCCAATGTCATGCATGAAGCCTGCTATCTTGGCCAGCTCAATCTCATGTCTGCTGTAACCAAACTGTTCTAAAAGCTTCCCTGCGCCCTCTGCCACAAGGGTACAGTGAATCTTTGAATGGTCTGTATATCCCAATGTTCCAAGGTTCGCATTGCCCTTTTCAAGCAATGCAAGGACCTCTTCATTCTCTTTGATTTCACTATATTTCAATATATCTTCCTCTTCTCTTTTCTACAATCTCTTAACCGCATCCATAGCCAGAACGGAACGCTCACACTCATCCTCATATCTCTTGCTCTCATCAGAATCCAGAATCTGTTCCAGATTATCAATTACTGGTCTCATCAATGGTGCAATCTTTTCCTTCTCATCTCCCGGAAGGAATCCAATATCGTCATCAAACTGTGCATTCGGACGGCATATAACGATTCTTCGATATTCCCCATTGGGATTATTATACACTTTTTCCATGCCAACTGCCAACGAGTAAAATGTTTTGGCAGTTCCCGCTACACCTTTAATAATAACCAGCGGTGCTTCCTCTGCATCTGTCATTAAAGCCTCCTGCATAAAATACTGCCCTAAATTGCGGGGACTGATTCCATAAGGTTTACTTTTTTTATATGTAAGAGGAATGATTTTCTTACCGCTGACTCTTCCAAGCAGTGTCTTTCTGTTAGACTGATCTGCGCGAAGTACAATAAATTCATTTTCATTTAGTGTAACCTCACAATTCTTTCCGTTCTCATCCAGCTGATAAACCTCCTGTAATGGGACTCCCTTTTTCTTGAAATCCTTCACCTGTTCCTCTGGAATATATACCTCACATCGACCCGTGTATCCTGCATCATCCGGTGTAATCTGTTCCGTCATGAAATCTTCTGCACGAATTTCCATCATCTGTGCTTTTAGACGAAGTACAAGATCCTTTGTTACCAAAATAATGGTTGTATCTTTTTGTTTTTCCTGTAAACCTGCACATACCTTCAATATTCGATTATCATTCTTATCTTCCGGCAAGTCTGGTGGCAGCTCCACATTTACAAAGTTCTTCTCAATTCTTAGGATTCCACCCAGTTCAAGCTGAATCCCCTCTAATAAATCTCCCTGCTGACGGTATGCCTCCAATTGACGGACAACCGCTCTGGCATTGGCGCCTTTATCTCCTTCTGCCTTCTTCAAACCATCCAGTTCTTCCACCACAACCAGCGGTATGACAAGGTCATTATCCTCAAAACATTGAAGTGCATAAGGAGCCTGAATTAAAACATTTGTATCAATTACATAAGTCTTTTTCATAAGGTCACCATCCTTTTTTATTTTATAACTATTCAAAATCTTTCAGTGCTGTGAGAACTCAGATTTTGAACAGCTACAATCATAATTTAATTACATGCTTATATTGCGAGCTTATACATTCCCCTGCTCAATCTTTGTTGTATAAAGCACATAATTCTCGTCCTTCTTCTCATGTGCAGAACATCTGAAAATCACGATTCCTGCAATAAAGAATACTGCAATCATTCCTACGCCTATATTCACATTTCCTGTAAGCTGTGAAACGACACTGACAACAGTTGTTCCCAAGAAAGATGCACCTTTTCCGCAGATATCCATTAAACCAAAGTATTCTCCAGACTTCTCCGCTGGAATAATCTTGGCAAAGTATGAACGTGACAGCGCCTGAATTCCACCCTGAAACATTCCAACCAGAATTGCAAGAAGCCAGAACTGCCACTGGCTATGTAAGAACATTGCAAATATTGCTATTCCAAGATATGCTGCAATACTGATTGTTATGAGCTTTACCGTATCATACTTTGCTGCAAGTCTTCCAAAAATCAACGCTGATGGAAATGCAACAAACTGTGTAACCAGCAGTGCCAACAGCAATCCTGTACTATCCAGTCCCAGCGCAGAGCCATAGGCTGTTGCCATATCAATGATGGTATATACGCCATCAATATAAAAGAAAAATGCTAACAAGAAAAGAAAAATCTTCTTCTCCTTTTTTACACTTTTTAATGTGTTTCCTAATCTGGAAAAGCTTGTTCGAACTGGATGTGGCTGTTTCTCTACAGAATGAATCTGTCTGTAACTCTTCAGCAATGGCGTAGACATCACAATCCACCATACCGCTACAATAACAAATGCAATTCCCATTGCCATATTCATGGTCAGACCAAGTTTGTCAGCACCAAGCACAATTCCAAGACACACAATAAACGGAACACAGCTTCCAATATATCCCCATGCATAGCCCTGGGATGAAACGCGATCCAGCCTCTCCTCTGTGGTTACGTCAGAAAGCATAGAGTCATAGAAAATCAGACTGCTGGAAAACCCCACCTTAGCAATCGCAAAAATTACTAAAAATAGTAACCACTGTCTGGAAAGCCCCAAACCGATACAGGCAGTCGCTCCAATCATCAGCGATGCTGTAAATATTGGTCTCTTAAAGTCCTTTGTATCTGCTAAAGTTCCAAGAATCGGTCCCAATAATGCCACAATAATGGTAACGATTGATGCTGCATATCCCCAGTAAGCAAGGTATTCTACAGACGTCAATCCCGCATTTCCTGCCAGATAATTAAAGTATAATGGCATAATGGTTGATACTAATAAAACAAAGGCTGAGTTCCCAACATCATAAAGTACCCAGTTCTTTTCTAGTTTTGTCATTTTAAATTTCATAATTTTCTCTCTTTTCACTCTTTTCTACTTATTCTTCAACTTTATTTTAGGCGACAGCTTCTATTATTTTTACACTGCTCCGCCAATATACTGCCCACCAAAGGAATAGTTATAAATCGGGCTTAAGATGCATTTCCCATGCATGCAAACCGGATACTCTGTGATCAGGGACGTTGCCAAAACAACTACATCGTCATACAGCTCTTTTAATTTCTTAGTGCTGTCTGCACACTTTGGATTTTCTTCGTAATTCACCATAAGACCATGCATTTCCTTATAATTTCCCGATACTTTCAATAGTGCATCAACAAATTTTCGTTTGCCCCTCGACGGCGCAATCAGCAGGTTATTATAAAATGTCATGCTCTTCAATGCCTTCTTCACCTGCTTTGCCGTTACGTCTCCATAAAATTCCCGAATCACCTCAGCATTTTGATTCGATGGAACAATATGACCTGTTAGTTTATGTGTAATGGGAAAGTATCCATCTCTGATCATGAGCGCTCTGTCAAACTCCACCTCAATCTCTGCATGACTCACACCACTGGCGTTAATCTTCTGATCAATATATGAGTGGCAGCTCACGTCTAATGCAAAATGGCATAGAACGCCATAGATATATGCAAGATAAGCTTCTTTTTCCTCTTTCCGAAGAATAACTTTCTTTGCTCGCTCAAAAAACTTTCTACCAGATTTTTCATGCATCTGATATCCAATCCGATTGACTGAATTCGATTTTAACGGCTTGTAATAAAACAATATATCTGGTCCATGAAGGCCTATATCAAAGAGTTCCGGATAACTTTCAATAATACTTTTCTGTTCATCTGAAACAAGACCTCTGACTTTTTGCCCCAGACGATAATGCGCATATGTGGATGGCATCTTCTCTCCTCTCTTTCTAATCGCTCCAAAATCATTGCGATACATAAAAATGATGTTCCCCTCTTCTCCTATTTATTGTATAATTCCTCGCGATTATCTGCTATCATGTCGCGGTAAAGACCGTGTAATATTTGCGTAAAAAATGAGATGGTGCTAACACCATCTCATTTTTCTTAGGAGTAATGAATTGGTTATTGTCTTTACATTTCCGCTTTCTGTTATGATTTGAATCGCATTAGAAAAATCGAGGCGGCCGTTAATCATGACCGCCTCTGCAAATAATGCAATAATTGGAACTATTATAAAGAATGTTAATAACAGAAACAGGAAAATACATTTTGTATTTTTCTTTAACATTTCTATTCTCTTTTCTGCATTTATTTTACTTGCATAAATTTACAAGCTTTGAAGCTGTATCATCAGAAATCTTCATCATTGATGACCAGTCTGTCTTAAGCTGTGGAATTTCATTTGCATTTAAACGAGTAGTACATGTAACATCACTTCTTCCTGGAAGAAGATATGCATTTGCAACCATCTGCTGTGCCTCATCACTTAACAGATAATCCATAAATGCTTTGGCATTATCAACATTTTTACTTGTCTTTAAAATCATCGCTGGTCTTGGATTAATCACTGTACCTGACTTTGGATAGTAAATCTGAACTGGTTCACCCTTTGCAATTGATGAATATGCATTATAATCAACACCTGCAACAAGAATTCCTTTTTCACCAGTTGTCACAGATGAAAGTGCTGCCTTATTGGCTCCGGCATTGTATAGTCCGTTCTTTGCCATATTCTCAAATGCTGAAAAATTGTTGTATTATAAATTACTCCGACTGCAGATGCACTTGTGCCATAAATCATACGATTATCATCTACCCAATCTCCATACATCTTACTTGCGTTATATGGAACATAGCTTAATGTCTTTCCCTGTGCTTCGTAAGAAAGACCATCTGACCATGAAGCCAATACAACAACATCAGCCACTGGATTGTCCTTCTCTGCTTCCAGTCTTGCAAGTATTTCCCCTGTTGTACCTTCAAACAATTCTACTTTCAATCCTGTCTTTTTCTCAAATCCTTCTACATATTTTGTATTCAATCCAGAAGGACTTGGCATATATACAACTACCTTTCCAGATAATGATTTCTCGTAACAAAATCCTGAAAAACAAATCCTATATTTCTTTTTTCCGCTGGGATATTAATCTTTTTCTCACTAGAATACACGCACTGTTCATCAAAATATATTTCTCCACGATCAGGTGTATCCAAACCTGCTATCATTCTTAGCAATGTTGTCTTTCCACATCCAGATGGTCCTAATAATGTCGTAAATGACTTATCCTCAATCGATAAATTCAAGTTCTCAATCACATATATATTTTTGGTAAAAGACTTATATAAATTCTTGATTGTAATCTTCATAACTATTATCTCCGTTTTCACTAGAATGTCCTTGAGTATAAATCTCATATGTAAAATCTACTATCCTACTAATGTGAAAAATGCGTAAAATAAAAGAGATGCACGTTACTAAACTTTTAATAACGTGCACCTCTTTTATTCTTATATGTCAACAGAATCACTATTATCTATCGATAACTCACAGTACCTCCGCCCACTTGGCAATCCGATCCATGTCAATCTGCATTCTCCTCCTGGTATGCGTCTTCCATCTCCACCGCATTTTCTTTTTGTTCCTTCTCGAAACGAACACGAATGACCGCCTGTGGCCAGTTCAAGGATATTCTTGTATGACACTCTTTCTTCTTTGCTTCTTCAGCTATGATATCCAGTAACTCTGTAAGCATTGCCTTTGTAAGATAACCACCTCTCCAGTGAAATGTCAGAATCTTTCCCTTACGGATTGCCTGCTGACACCGCTTTGCAACGTCCTCCTGCTTGGTAAAGGACAGCTTCTTCTCTCTATAATAGAA
>JAQUVV010000285.1 GCA_028693195.1 Lachnospira sp. | reverse complement strand
ATATTAGGCATAACAGGTGCGTCATCATTAACTGTCAGACCATAACTTACCTTTAGTGTCTTCTTGCACTTCTTACAATAAAAATCTATTTTCTTCATTCTTCTGTCTGCTCCTTTACAATACAAAATTATCAGTTTTGTACTTGAAAGGAAAAGGGAATCACCTTTGCAAGCTTTCTGCCGAGTGTTCCGTACATACCTGTCTAATATGCCTCGGCTAATTGCTGATCCATCGAAGCCAACTGATTATATGTCACCACACATAATCAGGCTCCAGCTCTTCCTTCTACAAACCACATGTTGTTATCTTCATAAAATAAATACTTATCCTGTCCTTCAATAACACATGTATACCTCATTCCTACACCACCTGCTTTCATACTGGCAGCTCTGCGACAATCTTTGACTCTAGTAATTTCGTAAATAATGCCATCCTCCCATCTGATACTTTTTGGTGTTAAAACACCTTCCTTTGTAAATTCTGCTGTAACATCAACATATACCTTGCAACTCTCCATATCCAATCACCACCTGTTACACTATTTCAATTGCTCTAGGTGAATTATCCATTCTACGGATATAGCCCTTTTCTTCAAGTTGCTTTAAATACCCATGCGCAGATGATGCAGATGATAACCCTGCCATCTTTGCTATTTCCCTTACTGTAGGTGGAAATCCGTGTTCTTTTAGATAGTCACATATATAATCATAAATTCTGCCTTGCTTTTCTGTTAAGTCAAATCTCTTATAAGCCATCGTTTAACGCCTCCTTACCCGAAGTAACCATGCGGATGTACTGTATGATCTTCTTTCGCATTTACTTTTGAAAGAATTCTGTCCCGATACATAAGACCTCTTTGAATACTGTAAAAGCCAAATTGTCTTCTGATATCATCAACAGCTCCATCCATTTTCATCTGTTTTTCTCTTAGTTCTACACTCTGGAACAAATCAATCTGTTCCCAGTAATTGTCATTGACAAGGTCTGCTCCTCTGACACCAACACTTCTAATAGGCTTTCGCCAATCATAATTTTCTTTGAAGATTCGATATGCCTCTGCTGCAATCTCTCCTGTAATATTGGTTGCATTGTTAATCTTATGTTGTCTGGTAAAAGACATTAACTCATTATCTCTTACACTAATCTCGACCACTCTGCATTTAAAACCATTTTCACGAAGTCTAGCAGCGACACTTTCTGCCAGAATATAAAGCACCAGCTTTACATCTTCATCATTCTCCAAATCTCTCGGTGTTGTAGTACTATTTCCAATCGACTTAATAGGAGCATGGGTGTTCTCAACCTTTACAGGCGAATCATCAAATCCATTGGCAAATGCCCATAGGATTCCACCCATCTTACCTAACTGTGACTCCAACAGACCTTCATCTGTCTTTGCCAAATCACCGATTGTCTTAATACCAAATCTTGCCAGTTTTTGGTTTGCGCTTCTCCCCACATATAATAAATCTGATACTGGAAGCTGCCACGCTTTTGTACGGAACTCATCTTCATGCATAGTTGTAATTCCATCAGGCTTCTTAAAATCAGAACCTAACTTTGCAAATATTTTATTAAATGAGACTCCAATACTTACTGTAATACCAAGCTCCGACTTCATCCGATTGCTTATTTCTAATGCAATCTTTTCTCCATCACCTTTGATTGTACTACTAGCAGTCACATCCAACCACGATTCATCAATTCCGTACGGCTCTTGTAAATCGGTATATTCTCCATATATTTCATGAGCCATTCGAGAAAATCGCAAATACAAATCCATTCTGGGCGATATAAAGTTAAGTTCCGGACATACCTGCTTTGCTTGCCAGAGTGCCATGCCTGTTTTCACACCTTTTTTCTTGGCAAGATAATCAGCAGTTAAGACAATACCATGTCTTGCTTCGGGGTCTCCGCCTACTGCCAATGGCTTTCCTGCTAACTCTGGATGATATAGATGCTCTATGGATGCATAGCAGCAATTTATATCCGAATGCAGAATCGTTCTGCCCATGTTTCTCACCTTACTTTCTGAATAGATTTTCAAAAATCGAATATACGTTTGTTCTTTTCTCTATGGCGAGTATAACTCTATCATTCTTGGATTTCAATAGTCGCTTTGGTAGATTATATCTTATATATTCAGATTTTTATTGATTTGCATAGTTTTCTGTGATACTCTATATCCAGGAATACAAGACTTTTATTTTGAAGTTGTTCCGAACGTTTTGTCGAAAAGACTTAGAAGGGGGTACAAGAAATGTACTCAGTAGGACAAATTATTTCAAATTATAGAAAGAAAATAGGATATTCTCAGCCTGCTCTCGCTGCCGAACTTGAGAAAGAAGGAATCTCTATCAGCTACAAAACAATCTCAAGCTGGGAAAAAAATGTGAGTGAGCCTAGTGTGACCACATTTCTCACTCTTTGTAAGATTCTAAAAATTTCAGATGTTTACGAAGATTACTTTGGTGTAAATCCTGCCAATCCAATGTCTACATTAAACGAAGAAGGCAGAGCGAAAGTTCTGGATTACATGAGTCTACTGACTCAATCCAGAAAGTATATGAAAGAAACAGCCAATATCTTACCATTTGTTTCTCGTAGTCTTAGACTATATACCACAATGGTATCTGCCGGTACTGGCAACTTCTTGGATGGTACCGATTTTGAACTCATTGATGTTGGGGATGAAGTGCCAGAATCAGCAGATTTTGGTGTAAGAATTACTGGCGACAGTATGGAGCCAAAATACATCAATCATCAGATTGTATGGGTTCATCAACAAGACTACTTACTTCATGGAGAAATCGGGATTTTCTGTTTGAATGGGGATGCTTTCTGCAAGAAATTACAGGATGATAACGAGGGTCTATTTCTAATTTCATTGAATAAGAAATACCAACCAAAACCAGTCGGTGAAAATGATTCTTTGAAAATTTTTGGAAAAGTAGTTGGTTAGTGTCCTGATAATAGGACAGCATCTTTTGTATGATTTGAAATATGGAGCTGGCGGATTTCTGGCGGATTTTCTTATTCAAGCTTCCGTCAGCAAAAAATATTGTATGAAAGAAGGAATTCTAATGGCAGTAAAATGTAAATTAAAAGAGATTCGTCAAGAACATGGTTTGCAGCAAGATGAGTTAGCCGCTGCGGTTTTAACTGATAAACGTACA
>JAQUVV010000043.1 GCA_028693195.1 Lachnospira sp. | reverse complement strand
AAGTACAGATTCAGTGGTTTCGGAGACAGCTTGCACTTGCAAGAGAAGTGAAGAAGCCAGTGATTATTCGTTCCAGAGAAGCCTGCGCAGATACGATTCAGTGCATGAAGGCAGAGCATGCCGAGGAAATCGGAGGTGTGGTTCACTGCTATTCTTATACGAAGGAAGCTGCCCTAGACTTCTTGAAGATGGGATTTTATTTCGGAATTGGCGGTGTTGTTACATTTAAGAATGCGAAGAAACTGGTGGCTGCCGTGCAGGAAATTCCTATGGACAAGCTTTTGCTAGAGACGGATTGCCCATACATGGCACCGGAACCACATCGAGGCAAGAGAAATGACAGTGGGTATATTCCGTATGTGGCAGAGAAGATCGCAGAGATAAAAGGAATGAATGCGCAGGAAGTGATTGACATGACCAATGAGAATGCACATCGTCTCTTTGGATAAGGAATCAATGATATAGAGAATGTGGTCTGAGGTTTGCAGACTATAGTATGAATGGAGATATGAATATGAGCAATAAAGATTATAGCAACGTGTTACATTTGGGCAATCCAACCAACACCATCGCAGTGTTGAATACTTATGGGTTTTCATTCCAGAAAAAGTTCGGGCAGAACTTTCTGATTGATGAAAATGTAGTGGAGAAAATTGTCCGTGAAGCAGGTGTGACAGATGAAGATTTTGTGTTAGAGGTTGGACCAGGAATTGGAACCATGACACAGATCCTTTGTGAGAATGCAAGGGAAGTGGTTGCAGTTGAGATTGATAAGAAGTTGATTCCGATTCTGACAGAGGATACCTTAAGATATTATGATAATGTAACAGTCATTAATGAGGATATCTTAAAACTGGATATTGTGAAGCTGGCAGAGGAACGAAATGGTGGAAAGCCAATCAAGGTTGTTGCCAATCTTCCGTATTATATTACAACACCAATTATTATGGGCTTGTTCGAGAGTCATGTTCCATTGGATAGTATTACAATCATGGTTCAGAAGGAAGTAGCGGACCGTATGCAGGTTGGACCAGGAACTAAGGATTATGGTGCCTTATCACTGGCAGTTCAGTATTATGCGAAACCAAGTATTGTGGTTCAGGTGCCGGCAAGCTGCTTTATGCCTCGTCCCAATGTGGATTCAACGGTCATTAAGCTGACTCGCTACGAGAAACCACCGGTTGATGTAGTAAACGAACATCTGATGTTCCAGATTATCCGAGCATCTTTTAATCAGAGAAGAAAGACCATGACCAACAGTGTCTGCAATGGCACCAGTGTGACCAAGGATGAGCTGGCAGCAGCTCTTGCAGAATGTGGATTCTCACCTACTATTCGTGGGGAGGCCTTGACCTTGGAGCAGTTCGCACAGCTGACCAATGTGATTGTGAAGAATCGTTAGTTAAATTAGAATTTATGTGTCATACTTCTTCAGCCCACCGCATACAATTCCGTAAAGGAGTGTGAAAGGTGAGATATGAACGAGTATAGACGGTTTGTTTCATACATTTATGCGTACCCAGGAAATGTACGCGATAAAAACGTTGGTTTTGCCAAGGTTGAAGTGCGAAATGGACAATGCAGACTGGATATGACCTTAAACGGCGTACATATGGACACTTCCAAGCTTTATGGTGTGTATATGATGGTGAAAGATCAGGAAATAGAAGGAGATGCACTGGTTCCACTGGGAGAAGTTCTTGTGAATGGAGGAAGAGGTAAATACAGGGATTTATTAAATCCAGATAATCTGGGCGGAAGTGGTTATTCTATTGCAGATGGAATTGGAATTGCAGTGGCTGACAGGACAGATTCTTATTATAGAATGTTTTCATTATGGAATGATGATGAATTTCATCCGAAAAATGTGCATTTTCTTCAGAATAAGGAGAAAAAGGCTGTTGAAGATAGTATAGAAGATTCAGAAGTGCTGGATTCCGCAAGTGAGGATTCGGGGAACAATAAGGTTGAATCTGAATCCCAAAATGTGGAAACCGAAAATAATGATTCAGCGATACAAGAGGATGAAGAGAAATTAGAACATGTTAATTCAGAGGATTTGAAGACTGAAGTGAAATCAGAGGAAACAGAGAATCCTGAGTCAGATCCGGAATCGAAAGAACAACTAGAATATCAGGATACAGACAGTGAAATTCAGTTACAAAACCAAGAGCAGGAACATGTGACAGAGGCTCATATGCAGACAACTTCATTTACAGGTCAGAGATCAAAAGAGACGGAGAAGGTAACTGACATGAATGCTGAGGTTCGTGCAGCCAGTGTTCCAGCAAAGGATGCTGTGCGCATAGAAGATGCACTGCAGTGGCTGATTCATAGATCTGATTTTATAGACGCATTTGACGATGATGATTTATATGAATGTATAGAAGTTACACCGGAGCAGTTGAAGAAAGCATTTGGAAATAACGAAGTCTTTGATCAGAATAGCTTTATGATGCATGGATTTTTCCGGTACAGACATCTGCTGCTTGGCAGAGTGCAGGAAAATGATAATAATACCCAGTATTTTATTGGCATACCAGGTATGTACTGTAATCGGGAACGTTATATGGCTTCAGTATTCGGCTTCGGAAACTTCAAGAAAAGCCACCGGAGTGACTATAATAATCCGTACTTTGGATATTGGTATCAAGAAATATAGAATGTATAGAATTTCAATATTCTCATGCATCAAAACTGCAAAAATACCTCGCGGAATGGTATCTTCTGAATAGTTGTGTTAATTCTTTGGGATATACACATAACGCAGATGATCTTGCCATTGGCCGTTCATCTGAATATAGGAATGAGCAGTTCCTTCACTGGTAAAACCAAGGGACTTAACCGCTTCAATAGAAGGAATGTTATCGGGATGAATATAAGCTTCAATCCGGTGCATTCCTTTTTCTGTACTTAGAATATTCAGTGCAGCGCAAAGCATACGTTTGCAGTAGCCACGACGCCAGTAATGATGGTCAACTTTATATCCAATCGTACAGGATTTTACAGCGCCATTAAATATGTGAGAAAAGGAAACAGTGCCAATAATCTGGTTCGGAATATTGTTGTCATACAGATAGAAACGAACAAAGTTGCCGCTTAAGAATGCATGATATTCGGAACGAAGAAGCTTCACAACGTATTCCTTTGTATAGAAATTATCAGGTTTATCTGGTTCGTATCGGTCGAAGTATTCGCGATTGTCCTGAAAAAATCCTAATACGTGAAATACACTGGTCTCGTTGCAGATTTTTAATGTAAGATTGTCAAATTGATATTCTGTGTTCATGAGTCTGACTCCGTTTGTAAGGTTATATTGTTATATGATAAAAATTTAAAAAATGTGTCACAAAGTTTAAGGTTTACGATTCTTTTAATTTCTTCTTGTCTCGCAATTCTCGAAAGAATGCTGTCAGCATAGTGGAGCATTCTTCTTCAAGTACCCCCTTGATAATTTCCACTTGATGATTAAATTGTGGAACCTGCAGGATATTTAATACAGACCCGGCACAGCCGGCTTTCGGATTCATGGAACCAATGACGACTTTAGGAATGCGGGCCTGCACAATGGCACCAGCACACATCTGGCATGGCTCTAAAGTGATATACATCGTACATTCTTCTAAGCGCCAGTCGCCAAGAGCTTTGCTGGCTTTCTTGATTGCAGTGATTTCTGCATGTCCAAGTGTTGTCTTATCGGTGTTTCTCCGATTATACCCACGTCCAATAACTTTACCGTCATGAACAATGACACAGCCAATAGGTACCTCCATGAGTTTTGCTGCTTTCTTTGCCTGACGGATGGCATCTTTCATATATTTTACATTCTGTTTGTATTCAATTTCTGCTTCTGACAAATTATGATTTTTCATAGTCTTTTTCCTTTACTGAACTTGTTCGGCTTCGTATTGCAATCTGAAGCCAAACCTTAAACTATATTTTATCATAGAATGATGTATTTGAGAATGAAAAGTGGGAAAGCACTATTTTAGAGAAAAATGGAAAATAGAGCCAGATTATATAGATGAATTCTATGTAAAAATGCTATTATAACCGTGAGAGCTTTGCGCAGGTATTGTATATTTGTTTAGCAGAGTTATTGAGGAGGTGCAGATATTGCCAATAAGAATACCGAAAGGATTGTCGTTTGTAGTAAGTCATAAAAGAGCAGAGCATGGACATGATGCGGATATGAATGCATATGCAACAAGTGATGATCATTATGAGATTAGTTTTATGGTAGAAGGGCAGAGAAAAACAGAGACGTTGACAGATGTATATTATATGAATGCACCATGTGTCGCATCAAGTTCAATCCATTCAACCCATGGAACCAGCTCAGTGAATGATTCTGCATATGAGAGAATTCTGGTCAAAATCACAGAGGATAAATATAAAGAAATACAGCAGATATTTGGAGAGGAAAAGGTAGAGATACTTTTTGGTCAACGAATACATTACTTTAACGAAGAAACTACAGAACTGATGATGGAATTATTTCTTGAAATGGAAAAGGAATATCATAATAGAAGTGCATACACAAAGGTAATCCTGACAAGCATCTTTACAAGAATCATTGCAACGATGTTGAGGGATGGGAATTATCATGTGCAGTGTGATGGGATGAAGAATACGAATAATGCTTATGTCAACAAGGCGATTCAATATACGGTGAATCATTTTGCCCAATCACCCTCCATAGAAAAAGTTGCGCAGCATGTCTCGTTATCTACCTCGTATTTTCTACATTTATTTAAGGAGGAAACGGGAATGACCTATGGGCAATACCTGACAACCATAAAACTAGAGCATGCAAGAAATTTGCTCATTAAATCCAATTGTAACATGGAAGAAATTGCATTGATGTCAGGCTTTGACAATGGGAACTATCTGGCAACGATTCGATATTGCGGTGTGGATTATAAGGACATCAATCCGGAATTATTGAGAGAAGATGTCAGTCTGATTTCACAGGATGTCTTTTTATTCCCAATGTCAATATATGACAATATTCGCGTGGGAAAGGCGGATGCCAGCGAGGCGGAAATCATGGAGGCAGCACGTTTGGCAAACTGTTATGATTTCATTATGGAGCTGCCAGACCAGTTTCAGACCTATGCAGGAGAACGAGGAAGTCATCTTTCGGGAGGACGGAAGCAGAGAATATCTATTGCCAGAGCGATTCTTAAAAATGCACCTGTAATTCTTCTAGATGAACCAACATCTGCGCTAGATAAGGAATCTGAGTTTTTAGTAAATGAAGCAATTGACCGTATAACAAAGAATAAAACCGTCGTTGTAGTGGCACACCGAATGACAACAATAACCAATGCAGATCAAATCATTGTCATGGATGGTGGTAGAATTGTAGAGCGGGGGACCCACGGGTGCCTCATGAAAGAACAAGGAATGTACAGGAAGCTGTATGAGGAATATACTAATGGTGATAACTATGATGAGTCTGATTTGGATGAACATGTAGATTATGTGGATAAAAATGAAGAAGGAGGGGTGTCTTGTGAATAAGTATAAAAGATTTTTCTCTTATTTAGGTAAATGGAAAGTACCATATTTTCTGATATTAGCAGCAACCCTTCTGGTGACAGGAACGCTCAGTTTTGGAAATTCATATGCTAACAAGATGATGTTTAACAGTGTGGAATATGGGAATCGCCAATTGTTCGTTAAGGCATGTATATTGTTGTGTATTTTATTAGTGGTTGCAGTATTAATGCCATATCTTCGTCTTTTTCATATGCAGGTTGTCAGAAAAGTAGTATTCAAGATTAAGGTGGAAATGTTTGAAAAGCTGACAGTGACAGACATGCAGTACTTTGAACAGCATCATAGCGGAGATACTTTAAAGCGTTTAGGCTGGGATGGCGCCAGCTTAAAAGATGCTTATTTTTCAAATGTGTTTCGTGTTTCTAATTTACTGTTTAATGGAGTGGTATCGGTAGCATCTATGTTTTACTATGATTGGAAGTTGGCGATTGTCTCCATTGTGTTTTCAATTATTTCTGTAGTGATATCTATTGGTATTAACACAACGATTGGGAAGATATCTGATCATCTTGAGGAACAGATAGCGAAGCTTTATGAGAAGTTGAGCGATGTCTTATCAGGACTTCCAATTATTAAGATGTATTCCGGTGGAAAGTTAGCGATTGACGGTTATGTTCATGAAAATGATCAGGCGGCTAGACAGTTGAAAAAGAGAGCAAGAACCATGTCTGCCCTTTCTGGAATTTTGTTTGTGACAGGAATGCTTGCAAATTTTGGAACGATTGCAGTTGGCGTATATCTGGTTATGAAAAATGAGATTGATTACGGTACAGTCATGGCGGTTGTCACTCTTCAGATGGCAGTGAGTGGAAGCTTACAGTATATCGGAATGGCATTTGCAGGACTTCAGGCGGCATTGGCAACTGCAAAAAGAGTGTTTGATTTCTTAGAGCACAGTGAGTGTGAAGAGTTAGGAAAAGAAAAGGTGATAGATATTCATCCTGAGGAAGGAATTCAGGTGAATCATGTCACATTTGCATATGCAGACCGACCACCTGTTTTTCAAGATTTCTCATTTAACGTGGGCCAGAATGAAAAGCTTATGATTCTTGGAGAGTCAGGCTGTGGCAAGAGTTCTATATTAAAGCTGTTGCTTCGATTCTATGATTATGAAGCTGGAGAAATTCGAATCCTTGGACATGATATTCGAGAGTATTCTTTGTACCAGTTGAGAAAATTGATTACATATGTACCCCAGGAGAATTATCTATTTGAGGGAACAATTGCTGAAAATATTGCATTTGGAAATCCGCATGCAACAAAGGAAGAAGTTATTGCAGCTGCAAAGCTGGCATATGCAGATGAGTTTATCAAGGACTTTCCGAATCAGTATGAAACCATGATGACAGCAAGTGGAAAGAACGTATCAGGAGGTCAGCGCCAGAGAATAGCGCTTGCAAGAGCATTTATTAAGAATGCACCGATTGTTTTCTTAGATGAACCATCGTCTGCTTTGGATGTAGATAGTGAGCAGAAGATTAATCTTGCAATTAAGACATTAGTGCAGAATCGAATCGTCATTATGGTCACGCATAGGACAACATCTTTTAGTGAGTTTGATAGAGTTTTAAAAATCTCATAATATTTTTTGTTAGGAATTGTTTTTTAATGAAGACAAAGCTTGTTTTATACGCTTTTTATAAGGAATACAAAATAGATGAAAAGTGCCAGAAACCTTGACAAATCCTAGCAGTATCAGTATAATAAACTTTACCGCGCAGCCGGGGAGTCAGCGGCACCCTGTACCAGCAATCCGCTATAGCTGGGGTGATGTTCGGCCGAGGGCAATCGTTTATGGAGCTGCCCGATAAAAGTGGTGTTGACGTTTGGGTCTTCCGCAACAGAAATTCATGAATCAGGTCAGGTCAGGAATGGAGCAGCCTTAAGTGAAAACTTCTGTGTGCCGGAAGGGCGCCTGGATCGAGCTAACTATATCGGTAACGTCTGTGGATTCTTGCACAAAGCTGGACGCGCGGTTTTTTACGCGTTAACAATGAGTCAACATCCATATAGATAAGCATATCTTACGTGTAAGCTCGCTTACAAAGAAAGATGTGCTTATCTATATGATAGCGACGAATGTCGCGACTGACAGAGCGCAGCTCTGGAAGTGGATGTTGGCAGTAGGTGATGTTGAGTTTGTAAAAAAGAGCTGACAGAAAGGATGGGTCATCATGTCATATCAGGCATTATATAGAAAGTGGCGTCCGACAGATTTTAAGGATGTAAAGGGACAAGATCATATTGTGACTACACTACAGAATCAGATCAAAGCAGACCGAATCGGACATGCATATCTGTTTTGTGGAACAAGGGGAACAGGTAAGACCTCTGTGGCAAAGATATTAGCGAAGGCAGTCAACTGTGAGCATCCAGTGGATGGGAATCCATGTGGAGAATGTCCAACCTGTAAGGCAATTGCGGCGGGAACCTCTATGAATGTGATTGAAATTGATGCTGCATCCAATAATGGTGTTGATAATATTCGTGAGATTCGTGATGAAGTACAGTACTCTCCAACAGAGGGAAAGTACAAGGTCTACATTATCGATGAGGTTCATATGCTTTCCATAGGAGCTTTCAATGCGCTGTTAAAAACGTTGGAGGAACCGCCTTCATATGTCATCTTTATTCTGGCGACAACAGAGGCACACAAGATTCCAATCACAATATTATCTAGATGTCAGAGATATGATTTTCATAGGATTTCCATAGATACCATTGCTGACCGATTATCAGAACTGATGAAAGCGGAAGAAATCAACGTAGAGGAGAAAGCAATCCGATATGTCGCCAAGGCAGCAGACGGTTCTATGCGAGATGCATTAAGTCTCTTGGATCAGTGTATTGCATTCTATCTAGGAAAAGATTTAAAGTACGAGAATGTGTTAGATGTTCTGGGCGCGGTGGATACAGATGTGTTTTCCAGATGCCTAAAGACGATTCTGGCGGCAGATACTTCTGGGTGTATGGAATTGTTGGAAGAGATGATTATGCAGGGGAGAGATCTGACACAGTTTGTCAGTGATTTTATCTGGTATTTGAGAAATCTTTTACTGATTCAGTCATCTAATAATGAAGAAAAAATCGCAGATGTCATTGAAGTGACAGCAGAGAATCTGGAAAGTCTGAAGGAAGATGCAAAGACCATTGATGCAGAGACATTGATGCGTTTTATCAGAGTGTTATCGGAGCTTTCAGCAGATTTAAAATTTTCTACACAGAAGCGAATTAAAATAGAAGTTGCATTTATTAAGCTGATGCGTCCAGCGATGGATCAGGTTGCAGATGCAGAGACGATGATAAGCCGCATATCTATGTTGGAAAAGCTCATGCAGGAAGCGCAAGAGAAGCTAAAGAATGGCGTCATACCGTCTGGGGCATATATGGGCGGTGCGCAAGGGAGTGCGGATGGAATGATGACTGGCGGAGTTCAGGGGAATGCAGGTCAGACAGGGCAGTCAGCACAGCCTGTGAAGAAGCGCGTGATTGATGCGCTACCAGAGGATGTAGAACAGATTGCATCTCAGTGGGACACCATTATCCGGTCCTATGAAGAGCCAATGCAGGCCAACGCATTATTACATGCAAATGTTACACTGGCAGAGGATGGAAAAAGTCTTGAGATTATGTTAAAATCAAAAAGTGCTTATGGCATCATTAGCCAGGAAGAGAATGTTAATAAACTGGTAGAGCTCATTGAAGAGCGAACAGGAATCCGGGTCAATATCATATGTACCAAGCTGGATGAGAATGATGACTTCCATGCAAGATACACAGATATCCGAGAATTAGTTAATATAGAAATAGAAGTAGATGATAAGGAGGAATTTATCTAATGGCAAAGAGAGGCGGTTTTCCAGGCGGAGGAATGCCTGGTAATATGAACAACTTAATGAAGCAGGCTCAGAAGATGCAGAGACAGATGGAAGAGCAGCAGGCAGCGTTGGAATCAAAGGAATTCACAGCGACAGTTGGTGGCGGTGTTGTGGAAGTTACTGTAATAGGTAAGAGAGAAGTAACGAAAGTAAAGATTGATCCAGAAGCAGTAGATCCAGATGATGTTGAAATGTTAGAGGATTTAATTGTAGCTGCAACCAATGAAGCACTTCGTAAGTGCGAGGAAGAATCACAGTCACAGATGTCCAAGATTACTGGAGGTCTAGGTGGATTAGGTGGAGGCCTGTTCTAATGGACATTTACAGTGGACATATTAATAAATTAATAGAGCAACTGTCGAGATTACCAGGGGTTGGGGCGAAGAGCGCCCAGCGCCTGGCATTTCACATTATAAACATGCCGAAGGAAGAGGTTGCTGGATTATCAGCGGCAATTACGGAAGCGAAAGCAAATGTACATTATTGTAAGGAGTGTTTCACTTTGACCGATGAGGATGTATGTCCGATTTGTTCAAATGTAAATCGTGATCATAAGACGATTATGGTAGTGGAACAGACCAGAGATATGGCAGCTTACGAAAAGACCGGAAAGTATGAAGGCGTCTATCATGTCCTTCATGGTGCAATCAGTCCGATGCTTGGAATTGGGCCTTCTGATATTAAGCTAAAAGAATTGATGAAGCGCTTGGAAGGTGATGTGAATGAAGTGATCATTGCAACAAATTCCAGTCTGGAAGGAGAGACAACTGCTATGTACATCAGCCGTCTGATTAAACCAACCGGAATCAAGGTGACGCGAATCGCCAGCGGTGTTCCAGTTGGCGGAGATCTAGAGTATATCGATGAAGTGACATTACTTCGTGCCTTAGACGGACGTACAGAGCTGTAATCAATCAAGGAGTTAAAACGACTGAAGGTCACAGAGTGTGTATTACGCCAACGCAGGAAAATAGAAACGAATGGAGTGTATCATCATGGCAGTAAACATGCATAACGAAATTATCTCAGACCACAGAGAACGAATGCTGAATCTGAAGAAATATTATCCATTTTTTAAGCTCATAGACATTTCGTTTTCCCAGTATAAAGAGGGCAAATATGAAATTCTGGATATGGGTTATATTTTGATGGCCATTTTGAGGTTTTTTATCGAAGAAAATAATTTCAAAGAAAAGGATGTTACGTATCCAGAATATCTAACCTTTATCACAGGAGTGTTAAAGAGAGACTTTGGGCTGGAGCTGACCGAAGAAGAGAATAAGGATATTGCTGATTACATCTTTGATAAAGTGAAGAATGATGGGAAACCATTTGATTTTACATACTTTGATCCAATTGACAAGAAAAAACGTGTTTCCAGAATGAAGATTATTGAGAGTCAGATTGTGGATTCGACAGTCTGGTATTCCATTAGTCCGGATGCCATAGAGTTCTATCTGGATACCAAGGAAATCAAGGATGAGAGTAAGATTTCTGTGCAACAGCTCCT
This sequence comes from Lachnospira sp., assembly GCA_028693195.1. Lineage (GTDB taxonomy): Bacteria > Bacillota > Clostridia > Lachnospirales > Lachnospiraceae > Lachnospira. Next base: position 3,834 of record JAQUVV010000043.1, on the reverse strand, counting down.
GTTGGAGAAGATGATTCAGGCGCAGAATTTCAAGGGCGGTACCGAAGTTATTGAGAGAATCAATGAAGAGGTGAACCGCTTACAGCTAAAGAAAAATGATGTGCTGGCGCTGCTTTCCAGTGATGTGTTTGCAGGAATTGAAGCATATGAAGAATTTGTAGATACAGGAATGCGGTGGTTTGAGGATGAGGAAAATCTATTCAAGAAGAATCGTGAGCTGATTGAAGCTGCATTAAAGCGCATGGAGAGTACCGCAGATACCAGCGAGAGTTATTATCGCTCCATCAGCGATATCTATAATCTGGAGAATCAGTTAAAGGTTGCAATGAATAAGCATGGGGATTTGCTTCGAGCTTGTACAGATATGCAGAAAATGACGGATGATGCAGTGCGAAGAGCAAAGCTTGGAAGACTGCGTAGTCATGTTGATTTTGCAAATATGTTGAATGATATGATTAAGATAGACAGAGCTGATTTGTTGGCAGATTTCTTAAGACCGCTTTTTAAGCCTAATATTAAGAAGCGTTTTCCTGTAAATTCCATTGATAATGCATTGACGCAGAGACCTGCCAGATATGAGAAGGCAGAGATGGTCAGCACAGAGAAACCGAAAGAGATCATATTTGAGGATGAAGTTGCGGATCAGAGAATTCGTGATAACTATATATTTATTATGGACAATCTCATGACCTGTCTAAAGAGAAAGAAACAGATATCTTTGAAAGAGTTCAATGAAGCTATGGTTCAGGCATATGGTTCAGGGGTGATGAAGAATGCAGATTACTATGCATTTTTTGTCAATTTATGTCACAAGAATTCGTATATGATTGGTGGAGATGAGATGAAGAGTGAGGACTTCATCGACGATATCTTGAAGGAGCATTACGAAGGAAGCCCTGAATTCGCATTTCAGATAGAGAAACAGCAGGGTGAAGTGATAGAGATCGAGGATGAGACCGAGGTCATGGAGCTGGTGTTTACAATGATCTAAATCAGGGTTTAAAGCAGTAGATGGAGGAGATTATGGAAAATCGAAATTTAGACAGAGCGTTAGATATTGTATCGCGTCTGATTATGGGGGAGACGGTTTCTGAGAAAGGAAACTACGCGGCATTATCTCAGGAATATAATACCAATGCAGAAATATATGATATTGTGCATATGTCCTTAAAGAAGATGAATCTGAATGTTTATGAATATAACAATGGTTTGTATATTAGTCCGGGAGACAATAATCAGGTCTTTGGATATACCAATGAAGAATTGCGTAAGGATATGGGGATTAAAGTGAATAAGGAGCTTTATCTAGCATACTTTATTATTTACAATACCATTACGGAGTTCTACAGTGATACAGTAAGCTCCACATTTGCGGAATTTGTTCGCGTGGAAGATGTCATTGCAAATGTGGATAAGACCAGCGGAACGATTATTGATAAAAAGCTGGGATTAGTCATTGATGAGGTAGAGGAAAACAGCTTCCGTCAGATTGCCTTGAGCTGGGACGAGCTTCCAGTGACAACGGTAGAGGAACAGTCTGGTTTGCGTGCGGCAAGAAATTCGAAATCGGGATTTGTAAAGATGGTGTTTAATTTTCTGGTATCTCAGGAATTATTGGTTGAAAGCCAGGAACGATTCTATCCAACAGACCGTTTTCGTGCATTGATCGAGAATTATTTTGATGATTATAAAGGTAGATTTGCGGAGCTGCTAGCAAGCTATAAATCTGAAAATGGTGAGAACAATAAGGTAGCGGATTACACGCAGAAATCAGAAGAACAAGTAAGTGATACTCAAGGATTACAGAATTAGGAGGAGAACATGCCACAGATAAACAGAGTTCGTGTGAACAACGTAAAGTACAACTTTGGAACACAGTTCTACGATGATTTTGTCATGAGATTTAATGGGAAGAATACCATCTATGATCTGGCAAATGGTGGTGGTAAGAGTCTTCTGATGCTGTTACTGCTTCAGAATATGATTCCGAACTGTACTTTAGATGAGAAACAGCCCATTGAGAAATTATTCCGTGCAGGTGGAGGAAACACAGTGATTCATTCGCTGGTAGAATGGAAGCTGGATGCCTGCTATCAGAAGGATAATTTTAAATATATGACCACAGGCTTCTGTGCCAGAAAAGGAAGAAGTGGAGACGACGATACGGAAAGCACAGATATGCAGTCCGCAGGAAAGAGTGCAGGCGGTACAGCCAGTGTGGAATATTTTAATTACTGTATATTCTACCGGGAATTCGGTGATAACGACATGAAGAATCTCCCATTGGTAAGCAATGGAGAGCGAATTACATATAATGGGTTAAAGACATATCTGCGAGATTTGGAAAAGAACGATTTTAATGTATCTGTTCAGATTTTTGACAGAAAAGGAGACTACCAGAATTTCATTAGTCAGTATGGAATCTTTGAAAGTGCGTGGGAGATTGTCAGAGGAATCAATAAGACAGAAGGTCATGTGCGTACATACTTTGAGACCAATTACCGAACTAGTCGAAAAGTGGTAGAGGACTTGTTAATTGAAGAGATTATTCAAAAGTCTTTTAATAACAGGCTTGCAGTAGAGAATGATGAAGGTAAGATGGCTCAGACGCTGATGGACATTAAGGACAAGCTGGTGGAGCTGTCTAAGAAGCATGCCCAGATGAGTGCATACGACAGTCAGATGGCAGCAGTCAGTGACTTTGCAGAGTATGTAAAATCCTTTGAGGAGCTTTACGGTCGTAAGGATAGAGCAGAAAAGCTTTTATTCGATATGTTGTTAGTGTGCAAAAGAACTGTAATGGAACAGGAAGAGCAGTTGAGAACCAGTGAAGTTCTGCTAGAGAAGATGAAGACGGAGATGACAGAGGAGAACCGAAGTATTGCCACGGCGGAGGTCATCAGTGAGCAGAATTCGTTAGATGGTATGCAGGATTTGATTGCAGAGACGAGAAAGAAGCAGGAAGTACAGTTGTCAGCATTACAGGCACTGGAAAGTCGTCTGAAGCTGACAGAGTCTGCGGCAGATTATACGGATTACAAGCAGTATGAGAAGTCTTTAAAAGAACTGGAAGAGACCATGAACAACAGACTGCGCGATCACTCGGATATTGTGGAGGAATTGAATCAGCTTGCAGCAGGGTTTTACAGAATCTATCATAGTCAGAGGTCGAATCAGCAGGATTATCTTTCTGTTGCAGAAAGCGAATATAACAGAGCATCAACGGATTTAGAAGAGCAGAGAAAGATGCATCGTGAAGCTGATCAGAAGATGGCTAAGGATGCAGGACTTCGAGAATATACAGCAACGATTTTGAAGGGGCAGGAGGCAGAACTTTCCATGAAAATGGAGAACTGTGAGATTCTTGTTGCGGAAAATGCGTTGGATGAGGCGCAGGAATTGGGTGCTACGTTAGAAAAGCTTCAGTCTGAACAGAAGAAGACGATTCTGGAATTTGAAGAGGCATCTAGACGACTGGAAAAAAGCAAAAGCACCATTCTGGGGACACGTATATGTCTGGAAATGTACCAGAAGGAGTATGCACAGCTGACAGAACGCAAGGAAAATGGAGACTTAGAGAAGCCACATATGGACAAGCTTCTGGAAGTGTATAATGCAGAGAGCAGTGTGCAGCTGGGACAGGTTATACTGGAAACATATAAGAGAATGGATACAGAATGTACGGAATTGTCGGGGCAGATAAAAGGACTGGAGCGCTTTATTGAAAATGCTGAGGCGGGAACCTACTCTTGCGACAATCCGGAACGAGACAAGCTAAAGAAGTATCTGGAATACCAGTATGGAGAAGATGTTGTTGACGGACATGAGTGGTTT
>JAQUVV010000042.1 GCA_028693195.1 Lachnospira sp. | reverse complement strand
CTGCAATTATTGCAGCAAGAAATGGACATCAGGTCACACTTTTAGAAAAGAATGACAAGCTGGGAAAGAAACTTTTTATTACAGGAAAAGGAAGATGTAACTTTACCAATGCTGGAGATCAGGATGATATCTTTAATAGTGTTGTGACCAATCAGAAGTTTCTTTATAGTGCATTTCATGGGTTCTCAAATTATGAAGTTATGGGATTCTTTGATGAGCTGGGATTGAAGTTCAAGGTGGAACGTGGAAATAGAGTGTTTCCAGAATCAGATCATTCGTCTGATGTGATTGGTGCACTGCATAGTGAATTAAAGAAGCTTCACGTAGATATCAGACTTGATACAGAAGTGTTGGAAGTACTTCAGAACGATGGAACATTTACAGGAGTTCGTATTCGTAGTCTTGGAAATCAGGAAAAGCAGGTTATGAAAGCCGATAATCTGATTATTGCAACAGGTGGTAATTCCTACAGTTCCACAGGATCGACGGGAGATGGATATCGTTTTGCGAAAAGTTTGGGGCACGCTGTAACACCGATTCTTCCTGCATTGGTTCCTTTCGTAGTACAGGAAGAGTGGGAGAAGGAATTACAGGGACTGAGTCTAAAAAATGCACAGGTAACCATCTATGATGGGATGAAAGAAGTTTATTCTGAATTCGGTGAAATGCTCTTCACGCATTTTGGCGTCAGTGGACCTACCGTGTTAAGTGCCAGCAGTTATGCGGCAAAGATAATAAAGAACCATCCATTGAAGCTGGTGATTGATCTAAAGCCTGCATTAAGTGAAGAACAGTTGGATGAAAGAATTTTAAGAGATTTTGATGAGCTAAAGAACAAGGCATATAAGAATTCACTGGATAAGTTATTACCAAAGAAACTGATTCCAGTCATAATCGAATTATCTGGTATTAATCCCAATAAGCAGGTGAATGCAATTACAAGAGAAGAACGGCATAATCTGGTTTCTGTGCTGAAGAATCTGACATTGACATTGACGGGACTTCGAGGATTTAATGAGGCAATTATTACGCAGGGCGGTGTCAGTGTGAAGGAGATTAATCCATCCACAATGGAATCCAAGCTGGTTTCTAACGTGTTCTTTGCAGGAGAGGTTATTGATGTAGATGCAGTGACTGGAGGATTTAATCTTCAGATTGCCTGGTCGACAGCTTTCGCGGCAGCAATGCACTTGAAATAAAACATAAATTCACAATATGAGGAGAATGGAAAAATGGCATATTCAATCGCAATTGATGGACCAGCAGGAGCTGGAAAAAGTACTATCGCAAAGTTATTAGCTGAGAAATTAGGCTATATTTATGTAGATACAGGTGCAATGTATCGTGCAATGGCAGTTTATTTTTCACAGAATCATGTGAATCCTGAGGATGAAAGAGAAATCAACGCAGCAGTGATTAATGTGGATATTACTATTGAATATATGGACGGTGCACAGCAGGTCATTTTAAATGGTGACAATGTCACAAAGCTTCTTCGTACAGAGGAAACAGGAAAGATGGCTTCTAAGACATCGAAGTATGGAGCGGTTAGAAGTAAGCTGGTGGATTTACAGAGAAAGCTGGCAAAGACAACAGACGTGATTATGGATGGAAGAGATATTGGTACAACGGTGCTTCCAGATGCATTTGCAAAGATATATTTAACGGCAAGTTCAGACGCCAGAGCGCAGAGAAGATATGATGAGCTGGTTGCTAAGGGACAGGAATGTGACTATCAGGTAATCAAGGAAGATATTGAGTCTAGAGATTATGAGGATATGCACAGAGAAATCTCACCATTAAAGCAGGCAGAGGATGCTGTGTTGGTTGATACATCTGATATGAATATTGAACAGGTGGTCTCAGCCATTGAGAAGATTATTGAAGAGAAGAAAGCAGTACTGTAATTGGAGATTGATATGAAAAATGTAATTATGGCGAAGTCTGCAGGCTTCTGTTTTGGTGTGAAGCGGGCAGTGGATACGGTATATGAGAATGCCAAAAAAGATCATGTATATACATTTGGACCTATTATTCATAATGAAGAGGTTGTGAAAGACTTAGAAGAAAAAGGGGTTCATGTTATTAATTCTCTTGAGGAATTGCATGATTTAAAGGAGAAAGAGGGGACAATCATTATTCGTTCCCACGGAGTATCTAAAGAAGTATATGATGCAATCAAGGAACATGGGATGGAAATTGTAGATGCAACCTGTCCATTTGTTTTAAAAATCCATAGAATCGTACGGGAAGAAAGTGAAAAAGGCAAGCAGATTATTATCATTGGAAATGAAAACCATCCGGAAGTTGAGGGAATAATGGGGTGGTCTGTGACTCCAACAATCGTGATTGATACGAAGGAGAAAGCAGAGAAACTCCAGTTAAACCCTAGTGTTGAGGTATGTATCGTTTCTCAAACGACATTTAATTACAAGAAATTTCAAGAATTAGTTGAAATTATCTCGGAAAAGGGTTACAATATAAACATTAGTAATACAATTTGTAACGCTACCGAAGAACGTCAAACCGAAGCAAGAGACATTGCAAAGCAGGTTGATGCGATGGTTGTTATAGGTGGCAGCAGCAGCTCCAATACGCGAAAACTGTATGAGATTTGTAAGAATGAGTGTGATGACACATTTTACATTCAGACGCTTAATGACCTTGACCTTAGTAAGTTGGGCATGGCAGACTGCATAGGTATTACAGCAGGGGCATCGACCCCAAACAATATCATTGAGGAGGTTTACACTAATGTCAGAGCTTAGTTTTGAACAGATGTTAGATGAAACATTTAAGACAATACATACAGGAGAGGTAGTTGACGGAACTGTTATCGACGTTAAGGAAGATCAGATCATTCTTAACATTGGTTACAAGGCAGATGGTATTATTACACGTAATGAATACACATCTACACCAGGCGTTGATTTGAGAACAGTAGTTGCTGTTGGTGATTCAATGCAGGCAAAGGTGCTTAAGGTTAATGATGGTGAAGGACAAGTCCTTCTTACATATAAGAGACTTGTAGCAGATAATGGCAACAAGAAGCTTGAAGAAGCTTTCGAGAACCAGACAGTTTTAACAGCAACAGTAAGCCAGGTTATGAATGGCGGACTTGGTGTTGTAATTGATGAGTCAAGAGTATTTATCCCAGCTAGTCTTGTATCAGATTCATTTGTAAAGGATTTATCAGTATATAAGGATCAGGAAGTTTCTTTCGTTATTACTGAGTACAATCCTAAGAGAAGAAGAATTATCGGTGACTGCAAGCAGTTAATCGTTGCTAAGAAGGCAGAAGCTCAGAAGGAATTACTTGAGAAGATCCATGAAGGAGATACAATTGAAGGAACAGTTAAGAACGTTACAGATTTCGGTGCATTCATCGATCTTGGCGGAGTAGACGGATTACTTCATATTTCAGAGATGTCATGGGGCAGAACTGAGAATCCTAAGAAGGTTTATAAGGTTGGAGATTCAGTAAAGTGCTTTATTAAAGAAATTAATGGAGATAAGATCGCTCTTAGCGTGAAGTATCCAGATGCGAATCCATGGAATGATGCAGCAAACAAGTTTGCTGTAGGTAATGTTGTAACTGGTACAGTTGCAAGAATGACAGACTTCGGTGCATTCGTACAGCTTGAGGAAGGCATTGACGCTTTACTTCATGTTTCACAGATTTCAAGAGAACATATCAACAAGCCATCTGATGTACTTTCAATCGGACAGCAGGTTGAAGCAGTTGTTGTTGACATGAACGAAGCAGATAAGAAGATCAGCTTAAGCATGAAGGCAATGATGAATGATGAAGAGCCAGTTGAGTATTCAACAGAAGACTAATTGTATGTATATAAGGGACTTGCCATTTGGCAGGTCTCTTTTTTTACCATTTTATATGTTGAGAAATGTCGAATATTATGATATAATGAGCATATATGTGAATTATATCATTGCACATTGATTTCTGCGGAACCGCAGAAATTGGGTGCTAAAATCCGCCGGAGGCATCATGTCCGGAACGGACATGATATAATAACTGCAAGATTTATAGATATACAATGCAGATGGACGTGAACATCTGCAATCATAAAGGGCTGGTACAATATGCATGTACATAATGGCGAGAAAGGCATGGATTTCATATGATTAAAGATTATGAGGATTTTAAGAAGTTCGTTTTACAGGCGACAGGAATTGATTTGAATGCGTACAAAGAACGTCAGATGAAGCGTAGAATTGATACTTTGATTAGCAGGAATAAGTATCCAGATTATGAGGCATATAGTAAGGCAATCAAGAGCGATTCCAAGATGATGGAAGAATTTGTGAATTATCTTACAATTAATGTTTCAGAATTTTATCGTAATCCTGCATTATGGAAGACGTTAGAAGATGTGATTTTACCTGATTTGATAAACAAGTTTGGTCAGAATCTAAAGATTTGGAGTGCAGCTTGTTCTACAGGAGATGAACCGTATTCTTTGGCAATGGTTATGGCAAAGAAAGTCCCTATGAATAAGATTAAGATTTATGCTACAGATATTGATGAACAGGTATTGATGAAAGCAAAGGACGGAGTATACTCCGCTAATAGTTTGAGCGGACTTCCTGCAGAATATAAAGATAAGTACTTTACAAAAATGGGAGATCGTTTCTACAAGATTTCAGATGATATTAAGAAGTGCGTTGAATTTAAAAAGGGCAATCTGTTAAAGGATAAGTATCCTTCTGGATATCATTTGATTGTATGTCGTAATGTTATGATTTACTTTACCGAGGAAGCAAAGGAAGATATTTATAAGAATTTCAATCGTGCATTGGTAGATGATGGATGTCTGTTTGTAGGTAATACAGAACAGATTATCAATCATAAAGCACTGGGCTACGAGTTTGATAAGCTGTTCTTTTACCGGAAGGTGAAGGGGGTATAAAGCTTTTTATGTAGGGCTCATTACCAACATATTAAGAATTGATGTTATATACTGCGCTTGCAGTTCTTGATTTGATAGAAATGATTCATTTGGTTCAAAAAAAGATTGTTTATCTTTAAAGTTTATTTTGAATACAGGTGTCACGATTGTTTCAGGCTGGGGAAGAAATTCTCCAGCTTTTTTTGTATAACAGGTATCGGCTTTCGCCTGCTTACGATGGCATTTATCAACATATGTGGCAATACTTTTATAAACAGCAGTATCTTCTTCGGGAAGATAGTAATAGTCTTTATAATTGGGGTAGAAATACTTTAATTCATCTATTGTATAGGTAATACACATTCTCAGCGTAGATCCAGAAATTAATATAAAGTAGAAATCCTTTTGTAATGTGATTTTAACAGGAATAGAGTATTTCATTTCAGCAGTGATAATTAATTCTTTTTCTGGGGCACTTTCATATTTTCTACTTTCGTTTTGCTGCATGTGGATGCTATCTGCAATAAATGGAGATGCATCTGTTGCACCAATGGCTTTTGTTACTGTAGTTTCTTTAAGTAAAAATTCATAAGCAAGCATCGGGAGAATATCAATTAGACCAGTGATATCATCATGATTATGAAGTAGAAGCAGCTCTTTGTCAGATTCCTCATGACTAATAACATATTTACGATAGACTGAAATGAGTTCACCACCAGAATACTGATCTTCACGATTGATGTCTAAAAACTGCTCAACAGTTTTCTGCTTACAGTTTGGAAGCTGTAGAAACTTTGATATCTTACGGATTCGCTTGAACAAGTCTATACTCATAATAGTTGAATCAGTTGAGCATGCGTCATATTGTAAAGCAGATGCATCATCTATACTGATGGATGATGATGCATTTTCGGTGAGAGGAAATGTGTAGGGTAAATCCATTAGCCTGCATCTGGTCTGTACGAAAGGGATGTCGAAGGTATCTCCGTTGAAATGAAAAAGATATTGATAACCTTTTAGAGTGTCAAAAAAACAGTTAAAGATTTCTGCTTCATCTGCAGGCTGGTCAGCAAACCATTGCGTATAAAACCATTGGTCTTCTTTCAAATAAACAACGCCGATGAGATAGCACATGGAATTTCTGGCAGAAAGTCCGGTGGTCTCAATGTCAAAGAAAATTGAGTTGGAAAGAAGAGCATATAGTTCTTCTGGTAGTTTGCCTTTTAAAAATGTATATTTATTCTTTTCAGTATTTTTGTATAATGAATTTGTAATTGTTATCATATAATTCCTTAAAATGCGTTAAAATTGTGTCATATTGCGTTAAATTAGTATCAGCTTTCGTTTATTATATATGAATATATACACAAAATAAAGTAGATTTTTATAAAAATTTAGTCTAAAATATTATTTATGATTAAATTTATATAAGGAGAATTGTGTCATGGGAAAATGTACATTTAAAGGTGGAGTGCATCCCTACGACGGCAAGGAATTATCGAAAGATAAACCTATTAAGGAATTATTTCCAGCTGTCGGGGAAATGGTATTTCCACTTTCACAGCATATCGGTGCACCTGCAGTTCCAGTAGTTGCCAAGGGTGATTACGTATTAGCAGGGCAACTGATAGCAGAAGCTGGCGGATTTGTTTCAGCAAATATTCATTCATCAGTTTCAGGTACAGTGAAGGCAATTGAGCCAAGAACGCTTGCAACAGGTGGTAAGTGTAATTCAATCGTCATTGAGAACGATGGGGAATATAAGGAAGTTGAATATTCACCAAAGAAGCTGGAAGACCTTTCCAGGGATGAAATCAGAGAAAGAATTAAGGCAGCTGGTGTTGTAGGTATGGGTGGAGCAGGTTTCCCTACTAATGTAAAGTTAACACCGAAGAATCCAGAAGAAATTGATTATATTATTGTTAATGGCGCGGAATGCGAGCCATATTTAACATCTGATTATAGAAGATTGTTAGAGGAATCAGATAATGTAATCTTAGGATTAAAGGTTGCTTTGAAGCTCTTTGATCATGCGAAGGGTATTATAGGAATTGAAGATAATAAGCCAGATGTAATTAGACTCATGCAGGAAAAGGTTGCAAATGAACCTGATATTGAGGTGAAGGAATTAAAGACAAAGTACCCACAGGGTGGTGAAAGATGTCTCATTTATGCAACAACAGGAAGAAGCATTAACTCTTCCATGCTTCCCGCAGATGCTGGCTGCATCGTACATAATGTAGATACAATCTTTTCTATCTATATGGCAGTTATTGAGGGAAAACCATTAACAAAGAGAATCTGTACTGTAACAGGTGATGGTGTTAAAAATCCTGGTAACTTCTATGTATGGCTTGGAACGAATTATAGACAGCTTCTTGAAGCTGCTGATGGTCCAGTTGGAGAACCAGAAAAGTATATTTCAGGCGGTCCAATGATGGGATTTGCTATGTATAGCTTAGATGTTCCTGTTGCTAAGGGGAGCTCATCTCTTCTTGTATTCCAGGAAGATATAGTTTCTAAGGTTGAGGCATCCGCATGTATCCGTTGTGGACGCTGTGGTGCAGGTTGTCCAAGTCATCTGCTTCCAGCCAAGCTTGCAGGCTTCGCTTCAAAGAATAATGAAGAAGGCTTTGTCAAGTTTGATGGTATGGAATGTGTAGAATGTGGAAGCTGTTCATATGTCTGTCCAGCAAAGAGACCACTGACACAGCAGATCAAGGCAATGAGAAGAACAATCATGGCAAACAGAAGAAAGAAGTAGAAAGGTGGACGTAAACGTGAGCGAAGTTTTTAACGTATCAACAAACCCTCATGTACGTAGCAAGGACACAACACAGACTATCATGCGTGATGTTCTGATTGCTTTACTTCCTGCTAGTATATTTGGTATTTATAACTTTGGTATTGATGCACTGATCCGTATTATTGTAGGTATTGTTACATGTATGGCATCAGAAGCTGTATATCAGTATTTCATGCACAAAAAGGTTACGGTGATGGATCTTAGTGCAGCAGTAACAGGTCTTTTAATTGCCTTAAATATCCCATCTACATTGAATGTTGGATTTGAGATTATGGGCTGTGTGTTTGCAATTATTATTGTAAAGCAGTTATTTGGCGGACTTGGTCAGAACTTTATGAACCCTGCATTAGCAGCAAGATGTTTCCTGTTAATTGCATTTACAGGTCCTATGACAAACTTTGTAACAGATACATTTACAGGTGCAACTCCACTGGCGATGTTAAAGCCTAACGGTGAAGCAGAAGGTGTTGCTTCCAACCTGTTAGATATGTTTATTGGAAAGACAAGTGGTGTCATTGGTGAGACATCAGTAATCTGCTTGTTAATTGGTGCAGCATATCTTTTGGTAAGAAAAGTGATTTCTCTTAGAATTCCTCTTACATATGTTGCAACATTTGCAGTATTGATTTTCCTTTTTGCGCCAGGACATCAGTTTGATGTAGAGTATATGGCAATGGAAATCTGTGGTGGTGGTTTAATTCTTGGCGCTTTCTTTATGGCAACAGATTATGTAACATCTCCAATTACTCCAAATGGCAAGTTGGTATTCGGTGTAATACTTGGTTTACTGACATTCATTTTCAGAATGTTCGGTGGTTCTGCAGAAGGTGTTTCTTATGCAATTATCTTCTCAAACCTCTTAGTGCCTTTGATTGAAAAGGTGACTGTACCAAAGTCATTTGGTAAGAAGAAACCAGTAAAGGAGGCTGCAAAATAATGAATAAGATTATTAAAGATGCTTGTATATTATTTGCAATCACATTGATTGCTGGCGTCCTTCTTGGATGTGTATATGAAGTGACAAAGAATCCGATTGCTAACCAGAACGAGAAAGCAAAGCAGAATGCATATAAAGCAGTTATGGCTGATGCAGATTCCTTTGAAGCAATTCAGGGGCAGAATTTTACAGATGGTCCAACGACGATTACTTCAAATTCACAGGATTTTTCAGCTGATGAAATTGTTGAAGCGGTAGCTGGTGTTAAGAATAATAAAATTGTAGGTTATGTAATTACAATTGTAGCTGGTGACGGTTACGGCGGAGATATTAAGTTCTCAGTTGGTATTAAGGCGGATGGAACATATGCAGGAACATCAATTCTGTCTATTAGCGAGACTGCTGGTCTTGGTATGAGAGCAAAGACAGATCCTTCATTCTTAGGACAGTTAGAAGGTAAGAAGGTAGAACAGTTCAATGTTGTAAAAGACGGAACAGGTTCATCAGCTGATGATAAGGTGGATGCAATTGGTGGTTCAACAATCACTTCAAAAGCAATCGTAAAGGGTGTAAATGCAGCACTTGCATATTATCAGGTTTCATTGAAAGATGTTAAGACAGTGGGAGGTGCTTCAGTTGAATAAGTGTATTGAAAGACTTTATAATGGTTTAATTAAGGAAAACCCTACATTTGTTTTAACACTTGGTATGTGTCCTACACTTGCCGTTACAACTTCAGCGATTAACGGTATCGGTATGGGTCTTTCCTCAACAGTAGTATTAGTAATGTCCAATCTTATGATTTCATTACTTCGTAAAGTAATTCCAGATGGCGTCAGAATGCCTGCATTCATCGTTATTGTAGCTTCATTTGTAACGATGGTTCAGTTCCTGATGCAAGGATTTTTGCCATCACTTTATGAATCATTAGGAATTTATATTCCTTTGATTGTTGTTAACTGTATTATTCTTGGTCGTGCAGAGGCATATGCTTCTAAGAATCCTGTGCTTCCATCTATCTTTGATGGTCTGGGTATGGGACTCGGATTTACAGCAGCTATCACCATTCTTGGTGCTTTAAGAGAGCTGATTGGTGGAGGAACAATTCTTTCAACAGGAAGTTCAGCACTTGTAGATTTCACAACTATGGGTTACACACCAGCAAGTATATTTATTCTTGCGCCTGGTGCATTCTTCGTTCTTGCAATGTGTATTGCAGTGATGAACAGAATTAAGAAGAAACATGGCATGGAACCTGCGCAGGTACCAGATTACTGTGGTAAGGACGGAAGCTGTGCTTCATGTTCTAATTCCATGTGTGGCGGAAAAGCAATGATCGAAGCCGAAGCAAAGAAAGAAGCATAAGGGAGGAGAAGAGACATGAATTTATTAATTATTGCAGTAGCAGCAGCGTTAGTAAACAACGTTGTATTAAGTCAGTTCCTCGGTCTGTGTCCTTTCCTTGGTGTATCTAAGAAAATCAACACAGCAGCCGGTATGGGTGGCGCTGTTATCGGTGTTATTACGATTGCATCAGCATTCTGTAGTCTGATTTACGACTTTATTTTAACACCATTAGATTTAACATATCTGAATACCATTGTATTCATCGTTGTCATAGCAGCATTGGTTCAGTTCGTTGAAATGTTATTAAAGAAGACATCACCAGCACTTTATGAGGCACTTGGTGTATATCTTCCATTGATTACAACAAACTGTGCAGTTCTTGGTATCGCATTAACAAATGTTCAGAATGGTTACAACTTCATCGAATCTGTTGTTGCAGGCTTCGGTACAGCAGTTGGTTTTACAATTGCTATTGTAATCATGGCTGGTATTCGTGAGCGTATTGAAGATAACGATGTGCCTGAGAGTTTTCAGGGAATGCCAATCGTTCTGTTAACAGCAGGATTGATGTCAATCGCATTCTTTGGTTTTTCAGGAATCTTATAAGAAAAGGAGAAGATAAAAGATGACAGGAATAATTATTGCGGCTTGCGTAGTCGGCGGTGTTGGTCTTTTACTTGGACTTTTCCTTGGATTCATGGGTAAGAAGTTTGCAGTAGAAGTAGACCAGAAAGAAATTGATGTTAGAGCAGAACTTCCTGGAAACAACTGGGGTGGTTGTGGATATGCAGGTTGTGATGCGTTAGCGAAGGCAATTGCAGCAGGAGAAGCTGAGGTAGGAGCCTGTCCAGTTGGTGGGGAACCAGTTGCAGCAAAGATTGCAGCAATCATGGGTTCAGAGGCTGGAGAAGCAGTTCATATGACAGCATTTGTAAAGTGTGCTGGTGACTGTGAGAAAACAAAAGAAAACTACAACTATACAGGTGTTGAAGAATGTACAGTCATGCCTTTTGCTCCGAATGGTGGTGCAAAGACTTGTACATATGGCTGTATGGGATATGGTTCTTGTGTGAAGGCATGTCCATTTGATGCAATTCATATTGTAAATGGTATTGCAGTTGTCGATAAGGAGGCTTGTAAGGCTTGTGGCAAATGTGTTGCAACATGTCCTAGACACTTGATTGAGTTAATTCCTTATGATTCTAAGTATGCTGTACAGTGTGCTTCTAAGGATAAAGGTAAAGACGTTATGGCTGGCTGTTCCGTTGGCTGTATCGGTTGTATGATGTGTGTAAAGCAGTGTGAGTTTGGAGCAATTACTGTAGAGAACAACATTGCACATATTGATTATGAAAAATGTACTGGCTGTGGCAAGTGCGCAGAGAAGTGCCCTAAGAAGATCATTCACCTTCAGGAGCATAAGTAAATTTTTAAATTTTATAGAAACAATCAAATCCTCGCTTCGACATTAAAGTTGAAGCGAGGATTTTTATATGTGTTTGACAAATAATTATAATATAATTATGGAACAAATAAATTTCGAATGGGATGAAAATAAGAATATTATTAATCAGAAAAAGCATAATGCAACAAAGAAAGAAACAACACAATATTATTAAGAATAATTTATAGAAGGTGAAGATGCTATGAAAAAAGAATATGATTTTTCTAATGCTAAAAAAAATCCATATGCAAAAAAAATGAAAAAACAGATAACAATTAATATTGATATTGATATTATTGATTATTTTAAGGATCAGTCAGAGGATACGGGGATTCCATATCAAACATTAATTAATTTATACCTTTATGACTGTGCATCCAATAAAAAAAATTAGAAATGCAATGGAAGTAAGTCCTACAATTATATAAAGTTTGAAGAAATAAGATTCGTATCAGTAGAAATTGTTTTATGCTGAAATGAATCTTATTTTAGTTTTATAATGTAAATGGATTGGGATAAATGAATTTAGTTGATGATATCAATAATAAATTGTGTTATTTTATTACATGTATGTTAGAATAAAAAAGATTATTGGAAATTGAGGGGATTATATGTTTAAGAAAAAAGATCTGATTTTAATAGGTGTAATGTTGATACTTTGTGTGATATCTTATGTGGCAATTCAATTCTTTGTTAAGAAGGATGGAAGCAGAGTGCTGGTTAAGGTGGATGGTATGGTCAAGTATGAACATCAGCTGAATCAGGATACAGAGCTGACGGTACAGGGGTATCAAGGCGGTGAGAATCATATTGTGATTCATGACGGGAAGGTATCTATGACAGATGCAGACTGTCCGGACAAGCTGTGCGTGAATATGGGAAAGATTAGCAAAACAGGAGAAACAATTGTGTGTCTGCCACATCGTGTGGTGGTTGAAATTACAGGTGCTGGAGACGGCGTAGATTCGGTGGTACAGTAGGGTGAACAGTAGGACGAACAGTAGAATGAAGAAAGAAAAGAAGAATAAAACTTACACCATAGCGGTATGCGGCGTGTTAACCGCCTTGGCGATGATTTTTGGATATATAGAAAGTTTGATTCCAATTCCTGTACCAATTCCGGGAATGAAGCTAGGAATCGCGAATATTGCCATATTGACAGTACTTTATGCAGTGGGACCTTGGGAAGCGTTGATTATCAATATGATTCGAATTACGTTGACGTCAATGATGTTTGGTAATTTCAATAGTTTTCTGTTCAGCATGGCTGGTGGAATTTTAAGTATGTTGGTGATGATTCTCTTAAGGAAGATGAATCAGTTTTCCATGACAGGAGTCAGCGTGGCAGGTGGAGTGGCCCACAACATAGGACAAATTGGAGCGGCAATGGTTATTATGGGAACATCGGCAATTATTTATTATCTTCCAGTACTGCTCATTACAGGTGTGGTTGCTGGAATTGTGATTGGTATTGTGGGTGCGATGGTGACGAAGAGAGTGAAACTTGGAACTAAATTAGAAAATTGATCTATAGAGTGATGTCAGACTCCAATATTCAGATTTCAAAGATTGTATGTTGAATTGAAAAAATAGAGCCATTAGCTGACATCTAAAAACAATCGGAGCGTGAGAACAAAAATTCGAGAAACAATTTGACAAATAAATTCAGTATTATATAATAAGATGAATAGAATCGAACATAGTTTCTATAAAGTGATGATTGAATATGAATGGAAGAAGGATACGGATATGTATAAGGAAATATCAAAGTTGATTATGTATGGAGATTTAGATGAGGCATGTATACTGTCAAAGCTGGCAGATATATTTAAAAGATTTGAGAATGAAGAAACATCGAATGCACAGCTGACACAGGAGATTTATACAGAAATCAAGAGAATTCTGGTCGTTGCGACAGATTATGGATTTGATAAGAATTTATGGCATAACTATTTGACATTTTTACTGATTACCAATGAGAATCCATTTAGCATTACCTGTGAGAAGGTTGGAGCTAATGATGGAAGTGTGAATGCATTTGCAAAGAATGATTTCCAGGTGTTTATGAATCTGTTCCATTATGGTTTTAAGCCAATTGAAGCCGCACTGGGAATTAACTGTTTCTCAATTCTTTCAGATTACAAATCTATTGGAAAAAAGGAATTAATGTATAATAAGAATGTCAGCGAGAAGGTTCAGGCATTAAGTGAAAAGTTAGAACTTGCTCAGAATGAAGAAGAATTCTTTGCATGTGTGACAGACTTTTATAAGGCTTATGGTGTTGGCATGTTTGGATTGAATAAGGCATTCCGTATTACCAATGACAGCCAGGGTGAAGTCGTATTTAATCCTATTAATAATATGGACAAAGTCATGCTGGATGATTTAGTAGGCTATGAGATTCAGAAGAAGAAGCTCATTGATAATACAGAAGCATTTGTGCAGGGGAGAAAAGCCAATAATGCATTGTTGTTTGGTGATAGTGGAACAGGTAAGTCTACCAGTATCAAGGCAATTGTTAATGAATATTATGATCAGGGACTTCGAATGATTGAGATTTATAAGCATCAGTTTAAAGACCTTTCCAATGTGATTGCTAAGATTAAGAACAGAAATTATAAGTTCATCATCTATATGGATGATTTGTCATTTGAAGAATTCGAGATTGAATACAAGTTCTTGAAGGCAGTTATTGAGGGTGGTGTGGAAACAAAGCCAGATAACATCCTGATTTATGCAACATCAAATAGACGTCATCTGATTAAGGAAACATGGAATGACAGAAGCGATATGGAAAGCTCCAATGGTCTGCATCGTTCAGATACGATTGAAGAAAAGCTGTCATTGGTAAATCGTTTTGGATGTCAGATTAACTACTCAAAGCCATCACAGAAAGAATATTTTAATATTGTCATTCATCTGGCAAGAAAGAATCATCTGAATATGACAGATGAAGAGCTTTGTGCAGAGGCTAATAAGTGGGAGTTAAGTCATGGTGGTATTTCTGGAAGAACGGCACAACAGTTTATCAACCATTGTATGGGAGCAGTAGAAGCATAGAAATTAAAATGAAATTAAAATGAAATATTAAATTAAGGATGGAAGTAATAAATGATTTCATATATAAAAGGAGAACTTTCAGAGATCTTTGAGGACATGATTGTTCTGGAAAATCAGAATATGGGTTTTAATATTCGCGTTCCAGCAACAGTGGTTTCCCAGATGCCATCGGTTGGTGAGATGGTCAAGGTATATACATATCTTTATGTGAGAGAAGATGCTATGAATCTATTTGGCTTTCTGACCAGGGATGATTTGAATATATTCAAAATGTTGATTAATGTCAGTGGAATTGGCCCAAAGGGAGCTCTTGGAATCCTTGGGACAATTACACCGGATGATTTACGGTTTGCAGTACTTTCTGATGATGTCAATACCATAAAGAGCTGCCCAGGGAT
>JAQUVV010000041.1 GCA_028693195.1 Lachnospira sp. | reverse complement strand
AAAGTCATCCCCAGCGGTGATCCCAGTAAGCATGGTATTCGTCTGGATGTCTATCTTGAGGATTCAGACTTAAGCAGAGATGGGCGACCTCAGGAGAGTGTCTATGATATCGAGATGGAAAACAAAGAATTTCATCCAAGACGCACAAGATATTATCATTCTCTCACTGATAGAAAGCTACTGAATGCCGGTGCCGACTACAACTCTTTGGGCAATGTCATCGTCTTAATTATTATGCCTCGAGATCCATTTGGAAAGAACCGTGTCAAGTACACCATCAAGCGTAAGGTAATCGAAGATTCTTCTATCGAGTATGATGATGGGGACACCACTTATTATTTCTATACACAGGGAACTGTATATGATGGTCCTCAAGAGGTCGTCGATCTATTACACTATATTGAAGACAGCAAGGATGAGAATGTGAAAAATCCCAAGATTGCAGAAATCCACAATATTGTTCAGAAGGTTAAAAAGGACAAGGAAGTAGGTGTTGCATATATGAAATGGAAGGATTATGACCGCGAACGCTTGGAAGAAGGAATTCAGAAAGGCATTGAATTAGAACGTGAAAATACAGAAAAGGAACGGCAACGTGCTGAAACCGAAAAACAGCGTGCCGAGGCTGCTGAAAATGAGATTCTAATTTTAAAAGAAGAATTAAATAAGCTTCAAAAAGTACAATAAATGAAAGATTATCAAAACAAGGATGGGAGGCTCTATGCCTCCCATTTCCTTTCATTGTCTATCCCATCATGACCAAATACCACACCCATAATTTCCGCTAATTTCTTCTCATAAGAGAATTCCTGCTTCACCCGTTCATATCCTGCTGCCGCAATCCGCTTTCTCTCCTCTTCATGTTCCAGATAATAAGACACCTTCTCCTTTAAATCCTCCATGCTCTCATACATCACCAGTTCTTTTCCGTCCGTAAATAACTCTGCGATTTCAGACTGATAATTCGTAATCAGGAATCCACCTGCACCAAGAATATCCAGCACGCGAAGCGGGATTCCTGTCTTAATACTTTTACTGGTAATGTTGATATTGATTTTGCTCAAGCTAAAAACCTTCGGCATCTGTGTCAGATAATCAACATAGCCGCCATATTCTATAGGAATTCCACACAATTCTGAGCAATCCGAGCTTGTATATAATTTTAATAAAAAGCTCTTTCCAAGCATGGATAATATCTGAATTCGTTCTCTATGTGAGACCTCTGTATATAGCATATCTGCTAATAAGGTATGGTAATTTTCGTAATAATCCATTCCTAAGTCAAACTGGATAAATCCTTTGCTCTCGTCTACAACCGTTTTTGTCAATGCTTCGCCTATGATGGATGCGCCATAGATTCCCAATTGTGCTTCCATCACCCCTTCATAAAATCCATGAAGATACGGAGACACCGTCTGAACCGCAAGATAATGATTACTTTTTTGATCATTATATAGATTTCCAAGAAATGAAACATCCGAAGAATATACTGGATAATCATTTTCTTCGAACTGAATAGAATCCCATTGATGGATATCCGTTGCAAGTGCCATATGATAACTATGCTTTACTCCCATAGATTTCAGCCATTCCTGCTGATTTCTATCAAATGTAAATATCCAGTTCACATCATTAATGACAGTCTTAGAAAACAGCGTGTTTAGTGGACAATCTACAATCCATGAAATATATGGGATCTGCATCGTCATACAGATTCTGGAAATTACTGGATAATAGTCTATTGAAAACACTGCATCACACGTGATTCCATTAACATAGCACTGTTGGAAATAAGATAAAAATCCCTTCTGAATTTCCGAATCTCGTTCATAATCTCGTACACTTCCTGTCAGTACATCCACATGAAATTCAAGTTGAACAAGCCCCCCGACCACAGAATCTTCACAGCACATTGAAGTTTTAAACATCAATATTCTTTTCATTAATATTCTCCTCCAATATGACGATATATATTATAGTTTACATTATAACACATCTATGCTTTTCTCAAAAAGGACACAACAGTTATGAATACAACACCTCATACAGAACCTATTGCATTAGAGGTTCTTGACAGCGAAGACTATGTACAACAGCTTATTCACGAACAGGACGACTGGATTTCCACATATGGAACACAGCTTCCACATATCCGAGAACAGATTAATCATTTTCTTTCCGAGAATACGGAAGAAAGTTTGAACAGTCTATTTCTTTATATACGTGAACACAATATTCCTAGGAATTATGAATCTATTCCAGAAGTTGCTTTATTGATTGTCATGGTCACGATATATCAAAGTGAACTTATGAATCCTACGGAGCACCATATATTTTCCGGTGTCACATCCATAGATCTAGCTATTAAGCATTTTAATACCATTAAGTTCTTACTGATTGATCTCGAATGGGATTTTGATAGAGAGTATGCTATACGCACGTTAACTAACATGATTAATACAGATTCCCTATCTATCATTGAACTAACCTATATGATTCAAGCTTCTAATATTAATAAAGGATTGGTCTGCGATGAATTAATCGCCTCATTTATCCGTTCGAATATGCCTCAAGCAGCTGCACAATTAGAAGTGAACAAGAAACAAATCGCATAATATACTACTGAATATTAAACAAGGAGATATGCCATTCATGTATTCACAAAACACTTATAAATTCTGTTTCATCATCTGCAGTAATAATGAACAATATACTAACGAATGTATCCATCATATTTCCATGCTCCACGTACCCGACGGATATACTGTGGATTTGCTGACAATTACAGATGCACATTCTATGACCAGCGGTTATAACGAGGGGATGAATGCCTCCGACGCTAGATATAAGATTTATCTTCATCAAGACGTATTTATTCTCAATAAAAATATTCTATATGATATATTAAACATCTTCAGTAGCTCAGACATTGGCATGATTGGTGTTATCGGCTCTGTACAGCTTCCAAAGACTGCAATCATGTGGCATGGTCCACGCGTTGGTCAATTATATTCAAATGCTGTTTATTATTCATATCTTACAGATTTCAATTCCATTCCCCATGAAATGTGTCAAGTCAAAGCTATTGATGGACTCATGATGATTACACAATATGACATTCCGTGGAGAGAAGATTTATTTACCGGATGGAATTTCTACGATATTTCTCAATGTTTGGAATTTCAGAAGCACGGATATAAAATTGTTGTTCCACAAACCAGCCAGCCATGGTGTTTTCATGATGATGGCATGATGAATCTGACTCATTATTACGAAGATCGAGATATATTTTTACGGAATTACAGGGATTACTTATAACCTCTTACAATCCCTCTTCTTAATTCCAACTTCTCATATGACTCTGCATCCTCTCTAAAGAACATATAACCCTTCGTTGTAGATGTCTTCATTCCCGTCTTATGCAAAACTTCTTTAATCCGATTCTCTGCACCACTGCGATGATAAGAGCATATTGCACATTTCACATGATTGCTATTCTGTAATGTGTGTTCTGCCCCTATTAATGCTGCCTCCTCAGACCCCTCTATATCCATCTTAATGAAATTCACAGGCTTCTCCGCCATAATCGCATCAATAGTGGTTGTTTCCTCTGACGCTTTATCACAGAGCATCTTAGGCACAATCGTAACCTTATCCTGATAAGGTGCGAATGTATATGTCAGTGCTTCCAGCCATTCCGGATCACCTTCTACCAGATAAATATGCTTTACCCGATCAATGATATCCAATGCGAAATTTCCTTCTGCAACGCCCGCGTCAATGACAACATCCCCCTGTTCCACCTGAAACGAATCATCCAGATAGCGATGTGGTGACTCTATATCTTGCTCCATGGTAACCGAATAACTATAATTCATCATATCATACATCGTTTGTTTTTTCTTCAAGTACATTCTTTTGCCATGAAGAAGTACATAATGCATGCCCTTCTCTGAATCTTCATACACTTTATACTCTCTGCCAAGATATTCATCTTTAAATTTCGAATTAAAATTATCAACTTCTCTTTTTGTTCTCAGATAATCAACTATCTCTTTGATTTCCACATCGTCTGAATCCTGATACTTATCTATCATTTTTATTCTAACTTCATTCTCCTGATCTCGACTTGCCTTCAGTCTGCCACGGATGTAATCAACCGCTTCCTGCGAAAATATCCCCTGATGCAGATAATTCTCCATTACTTTTGATGCAGATTCGTCCTGATCATACATTTCCCTCATCAGCAAAAAACGAACACATAGATATTTTTCTGATATACCACTCCAATCCATGCTCTCATCCTGAAAGGATGGATCAGCCTCTAACAGCTGCATAATTTCCTTTGCAAGTAAAACCGTCTTGTTAAACTTGAATTTTTCATATGCATTTACGACAACTGTCTTAATTTCATTCATATACTGCTTGCAAAACTTCCCATGGATAAATTCTGACATACGCTCTGATATACGATATAATTCATCGGTATCATCATATTTCTTTGCATTCGCATCCCAGTCATATTCCTGATATTCATCCATTAGTCTAGCCATATTCCCATAGTAATTCTGCATATTATTGCTCCAGACATCATGGATACACCACCACTGCTCCTGATGTGGAACAACAACCTTATACCCATATCTTATCATCTCGAAGGACTGCGATATATCATAATAGTTCCATCCTCGAAACAGATCTTCTCTCCACGGAATGTCCAGCTTCGTCACCATTATCATTCCATCAATAGCATAAACCTCTCGATATTCCTTTGTGCATCCTAATGACCAGTCAACCATCTGATTATAGTAGTATCCATATAAGCCACCCACATTCCAATGATTGAAAAGCTCTCCATGCTCAGGAAGATAATCGATACCTGCAACACCAATCATACCGATTTTCTCATCCGCGTCAAACACCCGAAGGATATCGGTGATAAAATTCCTATTTACAATAAATGTATCCTGATGAAGATAGACCTTATACACCGCAGGACTTGCATTCATTGCCGCCTGATACCCTGCTGCCATACTGTCTGCATCTTTAATTGTAAGAATATCTATGGAGTACCCTTCTGGAATAATCAGCTGATGAATATGCCAGATACACTCCTCCATGTATAAATCATCACTGGTACATATGATAAATGCAATTTGTTTTTCGTTCATAAGCTTCTCCATTCTCACCATTTCATGCAGACTTCGAATATCCTATTCCCCTATATCCTCAAACATTCTGCGTAATCTTGATTCAAAATCAAATTCTCTCTTCACCTTCTCATAGCCATTCCATGCAATACTTTTCCGTTGCTCTTCATGTTCCATGTAATAGGTCGTTTTTTCTACCAAATCCTCTAGACTTTCATAGATTACAATATCCTCTCCCGGCGTGAACCATTCTAACAGCTCTTCTTGATAATTAGTTAGGACAAAGCCTCCACATCCCATAACATCCAAGATACGAAGGGGTATTCCTGTTCGAATGGTTTTTAGGGATATATTCAGATTGATATTGCTCAGTGAAAAGACCTTTGGCATCTGGGAATAATAATCTACATATCCCCTGAAATTGACACCAGACAATCTTGAATCCTGATCCTTTGAATAAAGTGATGTCCCATATCTCTTAGACAACAATGCCAGTGCCATATAACGTTCTCTTCCTGTAATCTCACATGCAAGCGTATATTCCAGTTCACGCTTTCCCAGTGTAAATGTGTTTCCAGATGCCCTTCGATAACTATCATTCAACCGTTCCAACACCTTGTCTGTAATAACCTTGTCCAGAAAATACCCTCCATATATCTTTAGCTGTGCATTAATAACTCCTTCTAAGAATCCGCAATCATATTCATCTAACGGTCCACATAGATATGCAAAATCCGATTGGTACAGCTGTCCAACCAGTGAAATGTCCGACTGATATTTATTGCAATCCCCTGTAGTTACGGTCTGTATCATCTTTTCATAAACACTGCCATCTACTGCCAACGGCATATGATAAACATTCTCATATCCCATTCGCTGATACTCTTCTGCCTGACCTCTGTCAAAGAAGTAAATCCTGTTACAGCGGTTATGCATCGTCTCTAGATTGCGAATATGTATCGGCGAATCATAAACCCAGGAAATATATGGAACTCCCTTCTCTTCACATATATTTGATATTAACGGAACGTAGTTAACTGAGAGAACTGCATCATATCCACATTTATTCAGCGATTTTGCAAACTTATCAACAAAAATCTCATCCTTTTCCCAGCTTTCTCCATCTGCAAATTGATAAAAGAATATATCATATTCAATTGTCATTCGTTTAAATGCATTCTCGATTCCTTTTTGCATAAATGCATTCCACTGATAGAAAAGTATTTTCATATCAACCTCATTAATCTTTGTGCGATTCTTTCTACGCCTTTACCATCAATCACCTGTTTCTGTCTCTCTGAAAATCCTATCCTGATATCTATATCCTGACACATCTTCTCCACACATAATATAATCTGATCTATATAACCTTTATTTTTTCTTATATCTCCAACAGATACCATTAACTGTTTCGTCTGATACACCTCAACTCCAGGCACTTGATTGTCTGCAATCGCAAAACATATTGTAGGTATTCCTAACGCACACAACTCATTCAGTGTACTTCCACCTGCCGATATTGCGATATCACATCCGAGCATAATATCTGAAATTCTGGTAACCTTCTTATGCAAAACAATATTTTCATATATACTCGCTAATTGATTCAGTTCTTCCACTGCTTCAAAAAATGGTCCAACAACAATATGTAATTTCATATCCAGAAACATCTTTTCCTGCATCATTCTTGAAGCGATTGCATTACACACATGCAAAGAATCTGTTCCGCCTGTTGTAATTAATACATCCTGAACTGCCCTTCTTATTGTCAGCCTCTTGCCACGAAATTCATCTCGAAGAGGAACATACTCTGCTCCTAAAAGCATATCTGTTCCATTCTTCCTTGCATAATCATACCATTGATTTTCTGCATTCAGCGCATAATTAATAATAATGTCAGATGTATATTCAAACGCACGCAAATCATCAATATACGCGATTTTCACCAACTTTTTCAAGTCATTCATATATTGCAGTGTCACTTGATAAGAATCTAATAAAAGAATTGAAATATTCCAATCCTTTATTACCTTGCTCATTGCATCAAGCTCTTTTTCTTTTTCTTTCCAATCTATATTCAAGCAGACATATTCATATCCATTTCTTTCTAGCAGCTCAACAGCATATAAATCTGCTAATATAAATATAACCTGCTCTCCTTGTTTGATCAACTGCGCTGCAATTGACATGCAACGCACAATATGTCCTGTTGCAATACATTCATTGGCATCTGCTCGTATCCCAATCATCCCTGCTCCACTTCTTCGATCTTAATTGGCTCTCCGAATTGATACTTATTTTTAGATGTTTTGCCAATCAATTGTTTATAGTATTTAGGTTTAATGCCAATAGCCGGGCGAATACTTCTCACATTTTCTTTCGTAAATATTTCTCCTTTTGCAATCGGCTGAACTGCTACAAGGGAGCGTCGTATACTCAGTCCGCTCTTCTCATGTTCCGTCAACTCATAGGTTTCTTTTCCAATGATTGTATATGCATTCCTGATATCTTCTACCATATGTTTAAAATCTGTCATCTTCATTGAGAAACCTGCATCTGCACTTTCCATCTCTTCATCCAGGCAAATATGTTTTTCGATTACCTTTGCCCCCATGGAAACAGCAACCACTGGTGCCAGTGAGCCAAATGAATGATCCGATAATCCAACGACTGTTCCAAATCGTTCCTTCATATCTTTAATGGTTGCAACATTCATATCCTCATAATTTGCTGGGTATTGACTACAGCATTTTAATAAAATCACATTCTGATTTCCTTGCTTATAACACGCATCTAAAGCCTCTTGTATTTCTTCTATACTCGCCATACCACATGACATAATCATGGGTTTTCTCTTACCTGCGGTATATTCAATTAATGGAATATCCACCAATTCAAAGGATGCAATTTTATAGAATTCAATGCCTATTTCTTCCAGGAAATCAACTGCTGTATAATCAAAAGGAGTCGATAAAAAATCCACCCCTACTTCCTCGCACTTCTTTTTTAATGCCGCCTGCCATTCCCACGGTGTATATGCTTCTTTGTACAGATTGTAATAGTTATATCCATCCCACAATCCACCTTTGATTGTATATGGATCATCTGTGCAATCAATAGTTAGTGTATCAGCTGTATATGTTTGGATTTTAACACAATCCGCACCTGCTTTAGCAGCCTCTTCTATAATCTTGAAAGCATTCTCTATCTTACCACCATGATTTGCAGACATTTCAGCTATCACATAAATCCCATTCTTGATTTTTTCATATAACTGCATGTCTATCTCCTCATTTTTGTCTTTCAGATTCTCTTCCTATACACATAATGCTCATCTTGTTCCTGCTCATCATACCCTAAGCTTCCAAAGATATGACGCGATATTTCATTGTCTTTTTTCACACAAGCAAGAAGCCCTTTCAAATCCCCCACATTTCTTTCCACCTGCTCTAGTTGCGTAATCATCTGCTTTCCGAAGTTTCTTCCACGTGCTTGTGCACATAACGAATAAGAGATTTCTCCCCATCCATCTTTTTTATCGATTCTGATCTGTCCAATGCTGCTATTATCATATTGTGCAATCCATAAGCCACAATTTGGATCTTCTAATTTATGACGAAGCCATACACAGTGATTCTCATACGTAATTGGATCTATAGAAAAAGAATTTCTTCTCACAGCCTCATCATTTCTTAAATCAAACAAAAACCAACTATCTTCTAAAATGGCTTTTCGTAATCTTATTTCTATTCCCATAATCTCCTCTATATCATACCATTTTATTCTGCATGATTTGATATTTCATTTCAGCAATATTCCAATCTGATTCATTATCTATATCTTGAACCTCTAATTCATTCATAACAATGGCTCTTGTTGTATTAGTGACCAATTTCTTGGATTTTAGGAATTGATCTACTCGAAAGAAATAGAACTGTCCACAATCATGGTATATGGTCTCTAAATCCTGTGAACGCTTCATTGCATTCTCCGGCTGAAGATAAGAAAGTCTATCATCCTTTAATGCAAATCCTCTCTGTGGTGGAAAAGAATACGCTACTACAGGTATTACTGATTCCGCATGTGATTCCACGAGAAGATGATATGCTTTCTCTAACTTTTCCTTCGTTATAAAAGGTGCTGTGGGATATATGCAGCATGCATGATCAAAATGCATGCCACTGTTCTCGTATTCAAAAAGCACCTCATTCAATACGTCTGCTGTTGTTGCATAATCATTAGATGTAGACTCTGATCTCATAAACGGTACCTTCGCACCTAATTCAATTGCTATTTGCTTAATCTGTTCATCATCTGTTGACACCATGACTTCATCAAAAATTTCTAATTGAACTGCCGCCTCAATAGAGTACTGGATAATTGGCTTTCCACAAAATAGCTTGATATTCTTATGAGGAATTCGTTTGCTCCCGCCACGTGCGGTAATAATCGCTACATTTTTCATATATCACGTTACCTTTACATCTCTTTTAATGCTGCCTGTAATTGTTCTACCGTTAACCATTCTGCATTGGTACCTGAATTGTACTCAAAACCAGCGCTTACTTTATGTCCACCTTCCAGAATATCATCCTTGTTCTTCCACTTATAATCTGGATATATAATATAATGTTTATCATATTCATATGCAAGTCTTGAATCATCACTGGTAACCATGACTTCATGAAGCTTTTCTCCTTCGCGAATTCCCATATCATATATCTCTGCACTCTTCCCAAGGGAATTCAAACTCATGGCCTCTGCTAAATCCTTAATATAGAATGATGGTATCTTTGATATATATGTTTCTCCACCCTTTGATTCTTCCAATGCTTTAAATACTAATTCTACGCCTTGTCTTAGGGTAATCCAGAATCGACTCATTCTCATATCAGTCACACCCAGCTTGTTGCTTCCTGTATCAAGTATATTCTGCCAGATTGGAATCACTGAGCCTCTGCTTCCTGCTACATTCCCATATCGAACTACTGAAAAAACAGTTCCTTGATCTCCACTATATGCATTGGCCGCTATAAATAACTTATCTGACACTAGCTTCGTTCCACCATATAGATTAATCGGATTTACAGCTTTATCTGTTGAAAGTGCAACAACCTTCTTAACTCCTTTATCCAAGGCAGCATCAATTACATTCTGAGCGCCATGAATATTCGTCTTCACTGCCTCCATTGGATTATATTCGCAGGTTGGAACCTGTTTCATCGCTGCTGCATGAATGACATAATCTACTCCCTCAAACGCACGATAAAGACGTTCTTTATCCCTCACATCTCCAATAAAAAAACGCACTTTACTCATATCTATTCTATTCTGATACTGTGTCTGCATAACACTCTGCTTATACTCATCTCTTGAATATATAATTACCTTTTTGGGGTGATACTGTTCGAAGATCATTTCTAAGAACTTTTTTCCGAAAGAACCTGTTCCACCTGTAATTAATATCGTCTTATCATTTAACATTTCCGTCATCCTCCATGATCAAATTCTAGAATATATATCGGTTCATCTCACCCTTTTTTTAATCTTTTCAGCACCTTTTCATTTGCATCTATATATGCCTTGATTAATGCAATTCCCTTATTTACGATTTTGTGAATATCTTCTGTCTCACTTTTCTCATCTTCGGCTATATCATAAACATCCAAAAGCATATCATATTCTGTCTGTTTTGCATACATTTTGACAAGCTCCATGTACATTTCTTCCGCACATTGATTTTCATAATCATCAATATGTTTCATTGCGTTTTTACACTCTTCGGAATCTATCTTTCCTCTGAACGCATACATGTCAATTCTTTTATAATCCTCTATAATCTCCCTAAAAAGCTTGCGTAGTTTCTTTCCAACTTTCGGAAATGATGCAATATATTCATCCAGATTTTCTTTTACATTTTTTTCAAAAATCTGTGGTAGCTTCTTTATTATTTGTTCAAAGTCAACATCTTTCGTACATAGTGCATCATTTACATACTTAAGCGTTCTATTTTCAGCTCCTAATATGCATGCGCCTCCCTCGGTTGCATTAATTACTCTGAAATCATGCATATGCGCTATTTCTGCTTCAAACCATTCTTTATATATCTTGAAATTTGCATAAGTCAAAAGCTCATTTCCATCTATATCTTTTACATATGCATATGCATTCTTTTCTTCTTCACTAATTGCCTTCTCTTTATATGTACCTTCGATATGCTTCTTATTGTCTGTGAATGCCAAATCCTGTCCAATTAGAACAATATTCTTAAACCCTAAGAATCTCGCAAGTGAAAATCCATTACACGCAACCGAACCGCCTGTTTCCAGCGTAGAAATCTCATATCCAAACTTCTGATATAGACCATACATAAATAAATCCGAAGTAAAAAAGATGTTTTTGCCATGATGTTCCTTTAGAACCTCATATCTTGTCTGTAAACATACCACATACGGCAGCCTACGCACCCTTTCGTCCTCAAACAATTCCATTGGCTTATGTGGATCAATGGTCACTAATAAATCCGGAATAATTTCATACTGCAGCATTGGTTTAATTGCAGAGTCTGTTGCAATAATAAATGCTTTGTTCTTCGAATTCTTTAATTCCTCTATATTCTTCTTTAAAGAAGGGCCAGCCCCTACGATAATTGCTGGAATATTCTCGTAATCATCTACCTGAGAAATCCGTTCTTTCAATATATCGATTGTCGTTCCCTCTGAAACGAATTCCAGATTATCTATCATATTGTCATTCATCTCTTCTCCTAGGTGATAATATGTAGAGGACTGTGCCTCGATAAACTGTACTTCCTTCAATACGATATCTTCAATTCTTGCAATTTCCTCACCGAACAACTGACTATAATTCGGCAGAGCGACAATCTGCGTATAATTAATTCTCTCATAAGGACATATTATTCCGATTGCATCCCGAAATTCCTTTTCATTAATTCCTTTAGTGAATATATGAACTCTCTGGTCTCTCCATAATTGAGTCAAATCAATCTCTTCCAAGTTTTTTAACAGAATATATGGATCAGGTTCATAGATTATCATATCGTTTTCTGCACCAAGCCTCTTTAGAAGCGTTTTCGCATATATTCCATTAGCTAAGCCAAGCACAATCAATACACTCTTATACTTGATGTCTTCGATTCCTTCTACCCATTTTTCAGCCGCATACTCATCATTATATCTGCTGTTCAGATATGTAATGTCTTTATCCTTTTTCACAGCTATAATTGTATGTTCATTCATTGCAGAATCAATATAATATCTTTGATATTCTTCCTTTTTACGCAAAGCTAACAGCTGATTAATCTTATCCTGACTCCATATTCCCGTTCTTTCTTTTAAGCTTTCTGTATTCCTATCCAGTATATTTTCTGCCATAATCTATTCTCCCAACTCATTTAATATATCGCGAAATAAACTTATACTCTGACAGATTTCATACTGAAAGGAATCTGCAAGCATTAATATATCACCCTTCTTGTATGCCTCCATACAATTCTGCATCTGACTCAAAAGGACCTCTTTTGGAATCTCCATCCCCATTTCATTATACTGATCACATCGATTTATAAACTCTATCATGATTTTGCTAATCATCTGAAATTCGTTTTCTAAATCATTAAATACGATATGCGCCTTATTTTGATATAAAAGATCTGCTATATGCTCGATCTTAGGTATTTCCTGCATAATTATTTCTTTCATATATCACCTCATGCTACGACTGTATTTTAGGTTTTCATTATATACAAAACTATCCGGTCATCACATATGTAATAACCGGATAATTGGTATTGTTTTTATTCTTTATTACTGTAACAAGGATAATACACCCTGAGTTGACTGATTTGCCTGTGCAAGCATTGACTGTCCTGCCTGTGTCAGAATATTATTCTTGCTGTATTCCACCATCTCTTTTGCCATATCTGTATCACGAATACGTGATTCAGCAGCCTGTGTATTCTCGCTTGTTGTATCAAGGTTGTTAATTGTATGTTCCAGTCTGTTCTGTAATGCACCAAGTGTTGAACGCTGGCTAGAAACCAGATTGATAGCTGATTGGAATGCCTTCATTGCCTGTCCTGCCGAACCAAATGACTTTAAGCTCAAACCACCTACACCAAGTGAACTCGCGTTCATATCACTGATTGAAATACTGATATTCTGTCCGCTTAATGCACCAACCTGAAGATTCTTTCCTGTAAATGATCCATCTAACAGATTCATTGTATTAAACTGTGTTGTCTTCTGAATTCTGTCGATTTCTGATACCAGCTGATTAACCTCTGCCTGAAGAGCCGTTCTATCTGTTGTTGTGTTCGTATCGTTAGCAGCCTGTGTATCAAGCTCATTCATTCTCTGCAAGATAGAATGTGTTTCATTCAACGCGCCTTCTGCCGTCTGAATCAATGAGATACCATCCTGTGCATTCGCGGATGCCTTGTTCAATCCCTTCAGCTGACTTCTCATTTTCTCTGAAATCGAAAGACCAGCTGCATCATCACCTGCACGGTTAATCTTATAACCTGATGATAACTTCTCTGTTGACTTTGATTGTGCATTCGTTGTTCCACTTAACTGTCTGTTTGTATTCATTGCTGAAAGATTATGCTGTACTACCATTTTTTGTCCTCCTTGAGTTTAACAATCCTTTATTTTTGATATTCATTGTTATCATAATGATCAAGTGAATAACCACTGTTCATTTACTTGATATATATATCGGAGGCTATTGAAAATACTTAACACTTTATTTTATTTTTTCGAACTTTTTTAAACTTTCTTACAATTCATTTTAGAAACATTGGATATTTTTATATTAATAACCGAAAAAAGCCAGCAGCTTACGCTGCTGACTCTTCTCTCTGATAGTTTACACTGACAATTAACCGAGAAGTGAAAGTACACCCTGATTTGCCTGATTTGCCTGAGCAAGCATAGACTGTCCAGCCTGTGAAAGGATGTTGTTCTTGCTGTACTCAACCATCTCTTTAGCCATATCTGTATCACGAATACGTGACTCAGCTGACTGCGTATTTTCACTTGTTGTATCAAGGTTGTTGATAGTGTGCTCAAGTCTGTTCTGAAGAGCACCAAGTGTTGAACGCTGTGTAGATACCTGGTTAATAGCTGACTGAATCTGCTTCATTGCATTACCTGCAGAAGCGAATGATGTAAGCTTCAATCCACTTACCTTAAGAGTAGATGCGTTCATGTTGCCAATAGAAATCTTAATTGACTGTCCGCTTAATGAACCAACCTGTAAGTTCTTTCCTGTAAACTGACCATCAAGTAAGTTCATAGTATTGAACTGAGTTGTTGACTGAATTCTATCGATTTCTGATACTAACTGATTTACCTCGGCCTGAAGAGCGTTTCTATCAGTTGTAGTATTCGTATCGTTAGCAGCCTGTGTAGCAAGCTCGTTCATTCTCTGTAAGATAGAGTGAGTTTCGTTCAATGCACCTTCTGCTGTCTGGATCAATGAGATACCATCCTGAGCATTAGATGAAGCCTTGTTAAGACCCTTGATCTGACTTCTCATCTTTTCAGAAATTGAAAGACCAGCTGCATCATCACCTGCACGGTTAATCTTATAACCAGATGATAACTTCTCAGTTGACTTTGACTGTGAGCCCTGAATCCCGCTTAACTGTCTGTTCGTGTTCATTGCTGTTAAATTGTGCTGTACTACCATAGTTTTTTCCTCCTTGGATTTTGACGGTGGCATCCTTGCCACTCGTATAA
>JAQUVV010000040.1 GCA_028693195.1 Lachnospira sp. | reverse complement strand
GGTTCCCTGTGAGCTGAGATAATTGTCATCTCATATGAAATCCCTAACTGGTCAAGAATATCTGCTGCCTTCGCCATAACAGGCATATCAGAATCACTTCCCATAACTATTCCTACTGTAGCCATTGTTTCCTCCGTTCTTTGGATGCCCTCATCTCATATCTGATCTTTCATGATTGAAATTACACATATGTGATTTTGGCATAATCATAAATTAAAATTTATATTTAATGCAGTCTGTTTGTATCATTCTTGATGAGTAAATTGCCATAAACATCATAAAACAGCCTACATTATTTATTGTACTTTGTTTTCCAAACCCCGTCAATATTTTCATAACTGCTTGAAGCCTTTTTTGTGAAAATGTTGTAAAAAACTCACATTTTTCCGATTCTATTGTTCAATGATTATATCTGCAAACGGTTTATTCAACTCCTCTGTGCCAGCAAGAACAAACCTTCCATTTTCAATAATGATCGTTTCAGTCCCTTGATCATTCACTGCTGTAATACTTCCAATTTCATCATATGGAATCGTAATATCTGTATGACAGTTAAAATATGCTTTGGCTGCATCTGTCTTTCGAAGAAGCGAAGCATCATTATCCTTTGAAATAATCTCCTTGCCATTAGGATTATAGACCTTCACATCCTCTGATCTGGAATAGCAGGTATCTCCAATTGCAAAGTGTGGCCCCATCTTCTCCACTATTAAAATTGGTAGCTTATAGACAATATCATACTTATTGGCCATCACATAAGCCGTCGTGTTTGTACCAATCGCAAATTCTCCCATTGGCAGTCTGTCATGGTTCATCATGACATTTTCCTTAAAGAATGCCTTGTTCTTCTCTGCATCTGCAAAGTTATCACAGGAATAATCTACCACGTATCCATCTTTAAAATGTACCTTGAGATTCACAAATTTTAAATCATTCAGATACACACTGCTAACATGAAGAATTCCTGTTGTTCCTGTAAGCACCGGTGACGTAAAGACTTCTCCCAACGGAATATTCACATCTGCCAGGCAATTCTCAAACACGGTTTCCTTATTAGGATTTTCTATTGCCATGATACTGACCTTCAAATCCGTCTCATTTCCGTTGGTTCCCCGTATATGAACATACTCAGAACCATCCAGTGCATCGATGATATTTTGTTGAATCACCTTATACTGTTCATAATCCAGTGTATTAATCTTCACTGTCTCAGCAA
This sequence comes from Lachnospira sp., assembly GCA_028693195.1. Lineage (GTDB taxonomy): Bacteria > Bacillota > Clostridia > Lachnospirales > Lachnospiraceae > Lachnospira. Next base: position 13,809 of record JAQUVV010000040.1, on the reverse strand, counting down.
AAATCTTCTCAAAATCGTCCCCGATTTCTGGAATTGGATATGCGATAATCGTAAAACTGCGCTCTTCCCCTTTAATATAGGTATTCACGATACTTCCAGATTCATTATTGTAGCGAACCAGTAGCTTCGTCTGATGTTCATTCATATGATACGCTTCATTCTTATCCACTGGCTCGAACGGATTCTCGCCAAAGACCTCCATCACTGCTGGTCCACCATGAACCTCTGCCAACTCCTTATTCTTCTCATATGCAAGCTTTAACGCGCCAAGCTTTCTCTCAATAAACTGCGAATCCGTATAGATTGCCGCATCAAATCGGTGATCATAATCCATCTGCCTGTTTGGACTGGTAGAGAAATAACCAATCTTGAAATGCATTCTCTTATTAATGGTATTCACCGCAGCTCTATAAATAGTTGGTTTCAACCCCATCTGCTCAAACTGCTTGATTTCTTCACGGACAATGCGTTCAAATCCCACACAAAAACGGATATTGACAGTTTTCTTCTTCTCCAACGGTTTATTTCCAAGGACAAATCCAATCCGATATCCTTCAGTAAATGTTTTCGCCATGGACTCAATGTCGCTCTGTGGCAATGTATTTAGAAACCTTGCTGTTCCGATTTCATCCTCTGTAATATATTCTCCGTAGCTATACAGATAAGACAAATCTGTCAAATCCGAATTCATAATAATATTTGTTGCAAAAGACATCTCTGGATCTAAGAGTTCTCTCGTTCGATATTCGATAAAATCATCGCTGTAATCACTCACATACCAGTATATGGATTCTCTGATATCCTTTTCCAATGGCAATTCGTCGCCAGAAAAGCTACAGTATATTTCAATAAACAGCTCTGATAATGCTGTCATATCCGCAAGCCTACCTTCATATGCGTAAACAATCATGCCTCTAATTTCCATATAGAGAAATGAAAGAATCTTTCCATATTCCTCGCCCAGCATCCTTACCGCATATGCTGGATTTGCAAAGCTTGTCTCATAAGCTTCTCCTGCCACATCCGCATAAAGTTCCTGATTGCGCTCTGCAAGCTTTTCAAAGCTCCAGTTCTTCATCGTGCCCGATGCTGCATCTGCCTGCACATTCTTCATCTGGATAATAAATGTGGCTACATCAGAAAAGAACCGGCAAAGATTCTCATCACCGATTCCCGCATCATCCTTAATCTCTTCTATTCGTTCCATGGCAAGCGCAAAGCGCTCATCTAAATTATCATCAAACAAACTTATATCTCCCTTCTTTTTATATCTGAAAAAAATTATGCATATCATTCACATCCGAAAGCAGATGGCAGCATTACCTCGCTCCAACACTCCGTTTTGTATAAATTTTAAGGTCACTACATAGGCGCCGAGAATTCACTCTATAAATTACAATATATGATTTATAGAGTATTCCCCTCTCCACGAGAATGGTCCTAAAAATTCCAATATATGATTTTTAGGACCATTCTCGCAATTAAAACAATCCCATGGATTGTTTTATATGCCCATCAGGAATACTCCCACCATAAAGATACTCAATATCCCGCACATCAATGAGCCCACACGGGATAACGTGTAGAACTTGTTATCTTCCTTAAAGCTTAATAATCCAATCAAGGTTCCAATCGATGCCAGCATAAAGCTCAACAATCCAAGACTTCCCACTTGAAGTCCTGCTGTTCCATCTGACTTGAAAGCAAGATAAACACCGTATCCAAAGCACACTAACGCCAGGATTCCCATGGTAGTAGAGATTGTCCCTCCTAGTGTCTGATTTTTATCTGAGAATTTATACTTATTAAACAGTTTCATATATTCTACCCTTTTTATTCTTTCTTATTCTGCCAATTTTCATTCCATTTGTTCCACTAATGAAATATACACACATACCGCTCTATTCATAAATAGCAATTCACATCTAGTATATTTACTTAGTCTTATGCCGTGCCAGATAAATCTTCTTACAGATACAATAAAAGATATATCCGAGCATTCCGCCAATGGTATTCAAAATCAAGTCGTCCACATCGCAGCTTCCCACCTTGGAAACCAGTTGAATCAGTTCTATCATCAAGCTTAACCCTGCAGACAGCAAGGTCACCCGAATAAACTTCATGCGGTGTTCTGTCACCATCGGCAGACAGAATCCAAAGGGCATGAAAGCAAGTATATTACCGCCAACATTTGCCAGTACAACAAACCATCCAAGTGTATCTTCATTATTCAGAAAACGCATAATTTCCTTAAACGGTTCAAAATTATACCGATAATTGCTCACATAAGTCATCCGTCCCAGTGATTCAGCAAAGAACATGAAATAAACCAATGCAATAATATATATTAAAAAAACACACCATTTTAAAAACTTGTGTACTGATTTCTTCTTCATAAACAAATCTGCCCAGCCTTTATTACATTTACGCAGTTTCTCCTAAGTAAGTGTAACAAAAGCCCGGCAGTTCTCCTTCATTAAAATAAAGTCTCTGATTTGTGTGCAAGTAATCTTGCACCATTCACAAGCATCATAATTCCAGCGCCAATTCCAAACAGCATGATTAATATTCCAAATACAAGATTAGACACTCCTACTGATTTTACCTTCTTATAAAGCTTCTCATCCATACTGATTCCTCCATACATATAATATATTCAGTTACTGTGCAGAAACTCCTGCACCATACTGCTTATAATATTCGTCAATCGCGTTCTTTATGTCGTCATTAATGACAACTTTACCATTATATTCCTTATTGTATAAATGTTCAACCACATCTGACATAGAAACAATTGCATTGGTGTCGAATCCATAAGTATCCTTGATTTCATCAAGTGCACTCTTCTCTCCACCCATGCCAACTTCCATACGGTTTAATGAAACCATGAGTCCAACGATTTCAACATTCGCAGCTCCACGAACCTTAGGCACTGTCTCTTCCATAGACTTTCCAGATGTTGTCACATCTTCAATCATTACAACACGGTCGCCGTCTTTTAATGGACTTCCAAGGAATCCGCCCTTATCAGCGCCGTGATCCTTCGCTTCCTTACGATCTGAACAATAGCGAACTTCTTTTCCGTAAATTTCACTGTATGCAATAGCCGTAACCACACTGATTGGAATTCCCTTATAAGCTGGTCCAAACAGTACATCAAAGTCATCACCATATTTGTCATGAATTGCATGGGCATAGTACTCGCCAAGCTTCTTAAGCTGTGAACCTGTCACATAAAGACCTGCATTCATAAAAAACGGAGACTTTCTTCCACTCTTTAATGTGAATTCTCCAAATCTTAACACGTCACTATCTACCATAAACTCTATAAATTCCTGTTTATATGCTTCCATCTTATCTTAAAACCTCCTGTTTTCAAGGCTTCTCGCCTATATGCTAATGTCTCAAATTGCTCTACTACACACTTTTTACACACTTTTGTCAAATCGCCATCTGTTCCATCTTTGCCATCTCATCAAACAGGGTATCTTCCGTTACATGACAATACAAATCCATTGTCAGCTGTAAGGAACCATGACCGAGAAGCTTCTGCACGCTCTTAGGCTGCATTCCATTCTCAATCGCCCTGGTTGCGAAGGTATGACGGAAACAATGTGGGGAGAACCGCTCGAACTCCGGGTAATCCTTCTGAATTCGTCTCGTTGTTACATCCATACATTCCTGTACAATAAACTGTTGTGTAGGTCGGGTGTTTCTGGTCACGAAAACCAGATCCTTGTACTCGTCCTGTGCTGTTTGTGCGTTCTTAAGCAGAATCTTCTGCCTCTGAGCCTTCTGTTTTCTAAGAACTTCTATTGCTCTTGTTGTTAATGGAATGGTTCGCTTGCTGTTATGCGTCTTGGTATCATGCCATTCGAAGACATATTTCCCATCCTTGCGGAAATAGCATAAGGAACGTCTGACATGTACAACCTTTTTATTAAAGTCTACATCAGACCACTGAAGCCCCATCAACTCACCAATACGCATTCCTGTGTCGATTGCCACTACATAAAGATTGTAGTAGAACGTGTCCTTGGCATAGCTAAAAAAAATCTCTGCTTCACTTACCGTTAATACTCTACGTTCTTTCTTAACTTCTTTAGAAATCACAGTATTGATCTGCTTAGCAGAATTTTTGATAAGTAAATCAGAGTCTATTGCTTTCTCCAGCATATCGACCAGAATTTTTTTGGAATTCTTGCGCTCATTGTCTGTATCCAATTCGTTAATCGCCTGCTGCATAATCAGTAAATTCAAGGATGTGAGTTTCCTCCATCCGAGAGCCTTCTGTATTCTGCGGTAGTGCCCTGCGTATGTTTCCTTGGTTGATGCTCTGCAGTTCTTCTTGCAGGCATCCATCCAGATTACATACCATTCATCAAGGGTTACATCCTTCGTAACAACATTGAGTGCCTTTTCATCTTCGTACTGTTCACTTCTAAGCTTCTGTCTTACCTCTTTTAAAGTCTTCGCATAAACCGTCTGTTTCTTACCAAAACGATTCACAAACCTTCCCTGATAAAGACCATCCTTTCTCTGTGATAAGCCTTTACCCAGTTCTTTACCATTAAGGGATTTACCCATTTGTGCCTCCTTCCTAAGTGTAGAAATAGGAAGGATTCCAAATATCGCTCCTATTCTACCATAAAACCTTATAATTATCAATCTGTTTCAGAAATTGAATTTCCATCTTGAAACACCTCCGAGTCCTTGTTTTTAAAGGATTTGATTCAGTAACCAATTGTCTAATTTTCCCTTATGGGCATAGAGTCTGTTACCAATTCTGACTGTGAATCCATTGGCTGGATTAGAAAGCAATTCTCTTGCTTTCGTCTGTCCAATTCCAAGATATTCACACATTTCCTTTACATTCAATAGTGCTCTTGTCTCTAATTCTGTCTTCAAATGCTTCTGCCTCCTCTCTTCGTCTTCTCATTACCACCTTCTTTCCTTCCCGCTAGAAGCGGTTGCTAAAGTAAGATTGTTTCAGTATTTACATGTGAATTGTTGGTTTTCTACATATTTCCAATCTGGATTCTTTAGCACCAGTTCCGTTATCAGAACCTGCCTGTGGGCCTCTCCTTCTCGAGATCCTCTCCCACCCTTGACGGAAGTGTCTCGGTCACAAGGAGGAACCCGCTTGCGGGAAGATTCCTTATGACGCTTCGCTCCACTTAATTCCTTAAGCTTCATGGCAAAGCTGTTGATTGGAAATACAACTCATTTCGTTTTCAATGTGCGGTTCCAGATTTATCTGGAATGTTGAAACTTCTCGAAGTTCTTATAGAACATCTGTTTGTTTCGTGTTATAATCTGTGTAGCCAGATTACTATCAATCTATTGCTAACTGGCTACATTTCATGGACTTATTGTAGTAAAATATAGAGGATAAAATAATTGACGGTCACTTGACCAAGACTTGACAAGAAAGCTTGCGATGTGGTGGGAGTATATAGGCAGGTAGTACCGTTGGCTTGCCAACTCGTCAAAAAAATAGAACCGCACCTTGCGTTGCGATTCTATTTTTCCTCCTCGTCGGCTGCGCGGACGGTGCTACCTGCTCATGGGCTTCGCCCCCGAGACCCCCGGACATAACGAATCACCATCTTCACATGGGATGGTGATTCGTTATGTCTTTACTGCAATTGTGCCAGGGAATGTAGCCGATTTGTACTTAGATATTCTCCTCTGTCTCTATATCAAGCCGTTGTAAAATATCATAAATCACCCCTGAATCATTTAATATGCTAATGGCAAAACATTTTTTTCCTGCATCTTTTAATGATGCTCCAATATGATATGCTTTTTCATTATCAATAATTAAGAATCTGTCATGAAATACACCTGTGTATTTTACTTGAAGATTCGGATACTGCTGATTAAAAGTTTCCACATCTTTCTCAGACAATTTCGTTTTCTTAACTGTATAAACAATTACCGTTACATCTGTTTTCTTTTTTGCCAATATATTCAACGTTCCTACATCCACATAATTATCGACCAGCACTATACTCTTTGTTGCATCTCCGATAAGATTAATTAGCAGACTAAATGCATCATATATCTGTCCATCAAAGAAGATTTTCTGTTGCGACTCTTCATGGTCTGAAATATACGCAAATACCTTGTCGAATTTTTCGTTCGTTTCATTCTGATAAATAATCTGCCTTTCTTCCATTGTATTCACACGATCATATAATTGTGAAGTATTTGCCATATATTTTCTCATTTCAACAAAAGTTCGCATAATTCCGATGCTAACATTAACTGCTACATCACTTTTCAGTACACTAGATAACATAGAAATTCCCTGTTCTGTGAACACATATGGCAATGTTCTTCGTCCACCATACTCATTCTCACTTGAAATGCCATTTTGGCATTTCAAGTTTGTGTATTCATCTTTTGTTAATTGAAATCTGAAATCTTCTGGAAATCTATTCTCATTTCTTTTTACTGCTCTATTCAACGCACCTGTTTCAACTTGATATAGAGTCGCTAAATCACTATCAAGCATAACCTGTTTTCCACGAATGACATATATAAGATTCTGTATATGCCCTACTTCTACAACATTACATAAATCATTAGTCTCCGCTTCTAGTAACGTAATATCTTCCTTTTCCATCCTGTCCTCCAATCTCAACCTAATATCACAAAATTTGACATCAAGCTTATAATCTATACTTACCATTGAGGTCACAAATTGTGACCTCAAACATTATCTTTATTTTCATCACCTTTGAACTGCTTATCAAATTGCTGCTCATACATAATCTGATACTTTAACAGCCGTGGAATATATTCAGGTGGTTTTCTTCGACCTGCTTCCCACTCTTCCACCGTTCGAAGTGGAATCTGAAAATGCTCCGCAAACTGCTTTCGATTCAACCCGGTTTCTGCTCTTAACGCTCGTATTCTTTCACTTAATTCCAAAATAATCACCCCTTTTCGAGTACGCTCATTGTGTGGTTGATTATATCACGAGATGCGCTACTAAGCAACTCAAAACATATCCACATCTGCAAGCTCATTCTCTTCAATATCCATCTCATCAAATTCATCTTCACTTTTCCGCCTATCATTTTCACCAGAATGCTCATTATGCACTGTTCCCTGTCTCTGCGCTGCTTGATTCATCTGTGGCATAACAGATACAAATGATGTTGCACCACTTTGTAATCCTGCTGTCATTATTGCCTGCTGTTGCATCAGATACATCCCTGCCAGTGCCGGTATATTGCTTAGTACCTTCTGCTCTACCATTGTTGATATTCTATCAGCAAATGCGTCCTCTTTTTCCCTTGTTTCAAGGTAAGGATCATCCGTCACTGCAATACACCGATTGTAATAATCAAGAATCGCAGCTACCACAAAGCTGTTCTGTGATTTAAACATCTGCCCCACTCTTTCAGAGTGGAGCAGCTCCCATGCCTGAACATCATCCGCTTTGTCCATGTTAAATCGAATGTTATGATTCTTTGTTGCCATCTAATCACCCGCTTTCCTATCTACGGCTGTTTTCTCTTGCCTGTTTGCGAAGTTTCAGATAACAAAAATACTCGTACCCTTTGGGCTGTTGTTAGCCATGGTAATCTGCACAGGAAGAAGAGATCTACATGTCCTAATCTACTTAATTGATCTTCCAACACTCATTCTTCTCTTATTTCTTTCTCTACCAAATCTTTTTATCAGCGGATTATGGAGAGACTTTATCCGTGCATTTCATTTAGGAAACAGTACCTATAAATACACCCTCAGTGAGTTAAAGCGCTCTCTGGAGGCTGTCACGCTTCTACAGAAACAACTGGCATATTCTGGTATATTAATTTCTTTTATGAGTATGATTTACGTATTAACGCAGTTAGATGACCTGTCCACTCTCGGTCCATGTCTTGCCATTGTCTGCTTAAGCGCATTTTATACAGCAATTTTTGAGATTATCCTTATGCCACTTTATGTTCAGATTAAAAAATGCATCATCGATTATATGGAGGCTGATGAGTCGTGAAAAAACGAATGATAACACTACTTGCAGTATTCGTTTACGGCGGAGTTCTATGTGGTCTTTTAGCAATTCAATTGCTGATGATTGATGGTATATTTCCCCGTCTGATTGCCAATCTTGCCGCACTGGTTCTCACCGTACTAACATTACTTGCCGTTATACTGTACTGCAGGCATATAAAGCCAGGCTCCTCTTCTGCAGCCACCTCTGAATCTGAAGAACAGTCTGCCTCAAAATCTGCGTCTTCTGTTGCATTCTCGTCAAATATGATGGCAACTGAAGAAATACGAATTCATGTATACGATTTTCTTCACCAGAAGAACCTAAGCAATCGTGAAATCGAAGTTGCCTGGCTGACTTATCGCGGTTATACCAATCTAAGTATCGCCGAGGAGCTCTTTATCTCCGAAGCTACTGTAAAAAAACACGCATCCCACATTTACGAAAAGCTGGAAGTCTCTGGACGTAAGGAATTCAAATCTTATATTAAAGCAGGTATCCCTGTCGCATAATACTGACATTGTTCTGTATTATGCGGCATTTTTTTCTTCCCAGTTTGCACGAAATGTTCTTATCTTTTCCTTCACGACATGAGGATTCTCTCCCGCTTGTATAGATAGCACACCTTCTATAATCAACTCTTTCACCATCTGTTCCGTCTACCACCAAACGTATTCCCTTTTTCAAATAATCATTATCCAGCTTATCGATTTCCACATCCAGTCCAAGCAGGCCTTCTTTTCTCGACATACTTGATAGTTCAAAAATTGTTGAAGATATTTCGTCCAGATTTACTTTTTCTGTCTGAAATGCCTTAAAGAATGCTTTCAATCCATCAAAATAATCGTGAAATGAATCTGATGTAATCATTCCCGCAAAAAATGTGCCGCCAAATGTGATAATAGCTGAAGGAATATGCAGTAAATTTACGATAGTCTTCATACCTCCATTGGTCGCTACCCCTGTTATAATCATTAAAAAACAACATAGAAATCCTACGATTGCTGCACGATTTAATTTACTCATACGCTTATTGTCCTTTCTTTCAGAATGAAGTAATTCATAGGACATTCATTCCTTATAGAAAAGTATGGCTCATCCTCGTAACAATTTCTATGGTACTTTTAAAAAAGCAGGTGGTATTTTTATACCACCTGCTTGAAAAATCAATATTTTTAAATTCTATGTCTACTTCACGCATCCAATCAACTCATGGATATCCTTCACGCCATTACGAATCATATAATCACGAATTCCATCAACGACCTTTACTGTTGTCATTGGATCATTGAAGTTGGCAGTTCCAACCGCAACCCCTGTGGCACCAACCATAATAAATTCTAGTGCATCTTCTGCACAGGTAATGCCGCCCATGCCGATGATTGGCAAGTTCACTGCATTGGCAACCTGATAGACCATTCTCACTGCCACTGGCCTGATTGCTGGACCTGAAAGTCCGCCAGTCTTATTGGCTACTGCAAATGTTCTGCGATTCACATCAATCTTCATACCTGTTAATGTATTAATCAACGAAACTGCATCTGCTCCGCCTGCCTCTACAGCTCTTGCCATCTCTGCAATATCTGTAACATTCGGACTGAGCTTCATAATCACTGGCTGCTTGGCAACTTTCTTTACTGCTGCGGTAATCTTCTCTGCCATGGCTGGAACCTGTCCGAAGGCAATCCCGCCTTCTTTAACATTCGGACAGGAAATGTTGATTTCCAACAAATCTACTGGCTGTTCTCCAAGTTTTTCCACAGCATCAATATAATCTTCCTCTGTTTTTCCACAGACATTGACAATAATCTTCGTATCATACTGCTTTAAGAATGGAATATCCCTATTACAAAACGTATCTAATCCTGGATTCTGCAATCCAATAGCATTAATCATGCCACCATAAGTCTCAGCAATTCTTGGGGTTGGATTTCCAGGCCATGGTACATTGGCCACGCCTTTGGTCACGACTGCGCCAAGTCTATTCAAGTCCACATATTCACTGTATTCCATGCCAGAACCAAAGGTTCCAGATGCCTCCATCACTGGATTATTAAGGTGTACACCTGCTATATCCACGCCAAGATTTAAATCTTTGTCTGTCAGTTTACTTACTTCCATTAGATTTCAACCTCCTTCGCGTTAAATACAGGACCTTCCTTACATACTCGCGCATTATTCACCTGAGAATGTTCATCCTTGTGTGTTGTTTTACATACACAGGCAAGACAAGCGCCAATTCCACATGCCATCTTCTCTTCAAGAGAAATATATGCTTCAATTGAATTCTCTTCTGCGTACGCCTTAATTGCACGAAGCATTGGTGTTGGTCCACAAGCAAAGATAACATCTCCTGTAATCTTACATGTTTTTACCGCATCCAATACATTTCCCTTCGTACCAATGCTGCCATCCTCTGTAGCAACCGTCACATGTCCGAATTCATCAAACTCTGACTTTAAAAATAGCTGATTGTCACGATATCCTAAAACAGCCTCTACATCACAGGTCTTTGCATCATGCAACTGCTTTGCAAGCTCTAACATCGGAGGAACACCGATTCCCCCGCCAAACAATACTGCGCGGTCAACCTTCTTTCCAGTCTTGCCCGCAACATCTGAAAGAATCTTCTCTAATTCATATCCGTTGCCCAAAGGTCCCTGAATATCTAATCTCTGTCCAGCTTCCATCTTAGAGAACTCTTCTGTTCCCTTTCCTGCCACTCGATATACAATTCTTAACTTATTCCCATCAATACGGCAGATACTGATTGGTCTTGGCAATAATCTAGAACCATCATTGGAATATACAGATATGAACTGTCCCGGTTTTGCTTCCTTAGCCATCTTTTCAGTCTTTAGCCACATTTCATAGACGCCATCTGCCAGACATGCAGTCCTTGTTATTTCAACATTTTCTCTGTAAGACATGTAAATTCTCCTTCTTAAAGTAGTATAAATCGGTAATTGCGAAACTATTTATGTCACTAGGGATGTACACTAATAATATAAACAATGAGTTTCGCAATCTAACGTCCAATTGCTCCGTTAATATCTGCAATCATATCAAGAGATGCCTGTCTTGCAGCCTCTCCAAAATGCTCTGCACCGAACTTCGCATATTCTTCCTTAGCATATGCAGCAATAATTCCACGAGAACTATTCACAATTGCTCCAAGTCCATCTTCATTAAAGAATGGAACAAGATCCTTGCCTGTACCACCCTGAGCGCCATAACCTGGCACCAGAATATAAGCCTTCGGCATAACCTTTCTTAACACTTTCCCCATCTCTGGATAAGTTGCACCAACAACAGCACCTACATAGCTGTAATCATCACCCATACACTGTGCGCCCCATTCTGCAACCTTCTCTCCAACTCTTTCATATAGAGGTCTTCCATCAATGAGCTGATCTTGGAATTCTCCACTAGATGGATTCGATGTCTTTACCAGAATAAAGATTCCCTTCTTCTCTTCCTGGCATACTTTCAAGAATGGATTGATTCCGTCTGAACCAAGGTATGGATTCACTGTCGCAAAGTCTTCATCAAACGCTGATATCTTTGTATTACCAACTGTAACCTTTCCAAGATGTGCAACTGCATAAGCTTCTGATGTAGAGCCAATATCTCCACGCTTCACATCACCAATAACAACCATATCCTTCTCATGACAATAGTCTACTGTCTTCTTAAATGCTTTGATTCCTTCGATACCGAACTGCTCATACATGGCAATCTGTGGTTTTACTGCTGGAACAATATCATAGATATGATCAATAATTTCCTTATTATACTGCCAGATTGCTTCTGCAGCGCCTTCCAAGGTTTCACCAAACTGGTCAAATGCAGCCTTCTGTACCTGCTGTGGAATATACTTCATCATAGGATCTAATCCTACAACAATCGGTGCGTTCTGCTTCTTAATCTTGTCTACTAATTTGTTAATCATACTATTTCTCCATTCTTTATTCATTTCTACCTACATATCCAGGCAATATTTTCTGATACACATAATCAGACATGAAAGCCATACGTCGTTTGCTTTACAGCTTTGGTACATCCTTATCAATAATACACTCAGAACCATCTCGGTAAGAGTATACAACACGACCATTCACCATTGTATAGCGAACACGGCCTGTGACCTTCTTGCCATTAAATGGCGTATTCTTGCCCATAGAAGCAAAGCGTTCACTATCAATTACGTATTCATCATCTGGATCTATAATTGTCACATCTGCCACTTTGCCAGGAAGCAGAGTTCCTTTATCAATACCAATAATCTTTGCAGGATTGTAGCTCATCTTCTCAACCATCTGCATTGGTGTCAGCACGCCTGTCTTCACTAACTCTGTCATAGTCAGACATACTGATGTTTCAAGGCCCGTAATTCCGAATGGTGCTTCTGCAAATGGACGTTCCTTCTCTGTCTTGTGATGTGGTGCATGATCTGTAGCAATCACATCCATGATATTATCCTGAAGACCTTCTTTTAATGTATCCACATCCAATCTTGTACGAAGTGGTGGGTTCATCTTAAAGTTGGCATCATCTGTTGTAATGTCATCTTCTGTCAATGTAAAATGATGTGGTGCAACTTCAGCAGTGACCTTCAATCCCTCTTCCTTGGCAAACTTGACCATTCTGACACTGTCTTCTGTTGAGCAATGGCAGAGATGAAGCTGTGCCCCAGTATTCTTTGCAAGAAGAATGTCTCTTGCAACAATGACATCCTCTACTGCATTCATAATACCAAAGAGACCTAATTCCTTTGCCTTCTCTCCTGCATTCATCACACCTCTTGCGACCAGATTCTTATCCTCACAATGAGCAAATACAGGAATTCCGACCTCTGCTGCAAGTCTCATAGCCTGTCTTGCCACTCTGGCATTCATAACGGACTTTCCATCCTCACTGACTGCAATTGCTCCATTGGCATACAGTTTTTCGAAATCTGTAATGTATTCTCCATCCTGACCTGCTGTAATTGCAGCGATTGGAAGTACATTGATATCTGTAACTTCCTTTGCTTTCTCAATAACCATTTTCACCATCTCAACGCTGTCAATGACTGGTCTGGTATTAGGCATACAGCATACCGTTGTAAATCCACCTCTTGCCGCTGCTCTGGCACCTGTACGAATTGTTTCCTTATGCTCAAATCCAGGTTCTCTAAAATGAACATGCAAATCAATCAATCCTGGAGTCACCATACAGCCTGTCGCGTCAATTACATTATCTGCTTTCGTTTCAATAGACTTCTCAACTGCTTTAATCTTACCATTCTCAATCAATACATCCTTAATCTCATCTGTTTTGCTTGCCGGGTCTATTACTCTTCCGTTTTTAATTAATGTTGTCATATCCTTTCATCCTCCCATTCAAATTCAGCTGTTCAAACTCAGTTGCACCAATTGGCTTTCCAAAGTAATAACCCTGAATATAATTCACTCCCAGACTCTTTAATAATTCATACTGTTCCTGAGATTCGATTCCTTCTACGACAATCTTTGTATCAATCGTCTTCGACAGTTCTACGATTAAACGAATAAATGCCTGTGCATATTCGTCCTCGACAATTCCATCAATAAATGTCTTGTCCACCTTTATAATGTCTAATGGAAGCTGCTTTATGTAATTCAGTGAAGAATAACCTGTACCAAAATCATCCAATGCAATCTTTGGCCCCAGTTTCTTCAAGCCATTGATAATCTCAAGAACACGTTTCATATCATTAATTGCAAATGATTCTGTAATCTCCAAAACAATATTCTCAGGATTCACCCCTGTCTTAT
>JAQUVV010000284.1 GCA_028693195.1 Lachnospira sp. | reverse complement strand
AAAACAGACTTTAGAATCTGGAATGAATGCACATCTGTCAAAGCCAATTGCGCCAGATGAATTATTTGATATGCTGAGGCAATTAATACATAGGTAGAATGAGTTGTTAAATTTGATGTTTTCTTTTGATGCCATGAATTACAAATGCAGCAACAATACAGGACATCATAGCTGTCAATATATTGCTGGCAGCCATAACAATACCAACGCTTTCACTGCCAAGACTTGTGAAATTCTGTAATGCCCACAGGATTGGAATGCGGAATAAAAATACACGACAGAAGTTACACAGCAGCGTCAGCTTTGTTTTTCCAAAGCCAAAGAGTAGCGCCATAACAGCTGCATTGATGCCAAGGGGAACACAGCCACCAAAGGAATCATAACGAAATACTTTGATGATTGTCTGTTGAAATTCATAATTAAAGCCTTCTGTACTGTTAGCAAAAATCCAAGTGATAGGTCCAATGAATACATTTAGTAGAATATATCCACCTAGACCGATAAGAGCATTGATTGCAACTAAGCGCCAGAAGGTTCCAAGTGCACGCTTGATATTACCAGCGCCTCGGTTCTGGCTGATGATAGAGGCACCTCCATCCTGAAATCCGTTCTGCATCTGTGTCGTAATACCATTAATATTATTGGAAATACCCAGTGCACCGACAGTGACGGGCCCATAGTTCTTGCTCATGGAATTTACAACAGTTTTACCGAATGCGAAAGCGACCTTTTCCACAATTACTGGATAAGACAGATTTAGCATAGGAAGAACAACTTTCTTACGAAAAGAAATACTTTTATGCTGAAAGGTAAATGCATTATTTCCGATACAAAGGTTTCTAATTGCCATAACAAATAAAAATAGTTGTGAGATTACACTGGCAACAGCAATCATAGTAATATCAGCATTTAATCCATAGATGAAAAATGCAGTGATAGAAAGCTTTAATATAATAACGAACATATTTAATCGAAGAATACGCTTAGAATTTCCACGGGATCGTTCAATGGCAATATATACATTATTAAAGAAGTTTAAAACAGTTGCAAATAGTGTTACTGTAAAATATCTGGTTCCCACTTCAATAAAATCAGTAGGTGTTCCCATAGCACGTAGCAGCACTGGTGTGAAAGGAATCATGATGAGAACAATGATAGAAATGAATCCACAGATCGCCAGGAGAGTGCTGACACGTTTCTTGACCATAGGGTAATCGCCGGCACCATAGGCTTCACTGACCTTTAAAGTACTGCCCACAGCAAGTCCGGTTCCAACAGCAGAAATCATGTTTTGAATCTGGGATAGATATGCAACTGCAGAAACAGCAATGGCACTGACATGAGAAGCCATCATTGTATCTAAAATATTAAACAGATGATTAATTAACTGAAAAACAGAAAGGGGAATACATACGTAGAAAATAACTTTCCATAAATTCCCATTCAAAGCAAAGTCGCGGAATTTTTTATCCTTTTCAGATAGAGAAGCATCTGTTGAGGTTGAGTCGGAAAGGTTGGTATTCGTATTTTTTTCATTTGCTAGTTTTTTCATGGGAAATCCTTTCTGGTATTGTTATATGTAATTGTATAATAAGAAATCTTTATTTTCCTCTAAAAAATAGATAATAACGATATAAAATACAGATAAATAGATACACATTTTGAAATATAGATTATCAAATATAAAATTTCAAATATATTCAATATAGCTACTCATCACAACCCAACATAAAGGAATTTCTGACATAATTCAGATGCAGCATGAATAAAATGATAGATTTTAGATACACTGTTATAGAGACGACAAAATCGCTATGTATAAAAATACTGTCGCGCAAGAGGTGAAATATGGAAGAGAATCATACTGTAAAATTGTTAAAGGAATGTGATGCAGGATCGAAGATGGCAGTTGTATCTATTGATGAAGTAATAGAGAAGATTACAGATTCTGGGTTAAAGGAGATATTGACAAAGAGTAAGAGTACGCATGAGAAGCTTGGAAATGAGATTCATGAGGAATTATTAAAGCAGGGAGCGGAAGAAAAGGATCCTAATCCCATTGCCAAAGGCATGTCATGGATGAAGACAAATGCAAAGATTACAATGAAGGAAAGTGATCAAACAGTGGCGGATTTAATTACAGATGGATGCAATATGGGGATTAAATCTTTGTATCGTTATAAGAATCAATATCCGAAGGCAGACGAAAAGGCATTTCAGCTATGTGATGACCTGATTGAAACTGAGGAAGTTTTAAGAATGGATATGAGAAAATATTTGTAAATAACATTTGGAAATAAGATAAGAAAATTATATAAAATAATCAAGCAGAATACATTATAGATTTATGGATGAATTCTGCTTGATTATTTTTGATGTGGATTTAATTTGGATATATATCATTCATGTTAAGAAAGATACATGAATTAATAAAATTGCATTATAGGTGTGCATACATAGCTTTTAGTTTTTCAATGGAGTTATCTAATTCCTTATGTTCATCGTTGGAAAGGCGCAATTCAACAATTTCTTTGGCACCAGCTCGACTGATAATAGTTGGAACGCTGATATATACGTCTTCTGCGCCATAAGCACCATTGAGGTAGACAGACACAGGATAAATTGTGTTTTCATCAAAAAGAATTGCTTTAATGATACTGGTGACAGAAGCAGCGATTCCATAAGAGGTATTTCCCTTACGGGAGAAGATTTCCCAGCCGCTTTTAATAGTCTCTGTACGTAATTCATCAAATGGATTGCTACCAATACGATTGGTATTATCTTTTACTACATTGTAGATGTCTTTGCCTCCGATGGTCGAAGTACTCCATGCAACAAGTTCACTATCACCATGTTCACCAATGACATATGCGTCGATGCTTCTTGGATCAACATCAATTCTCTGCCCAATATAAAAGCGTAGGCGTGCAGTATCTAAAGTTGTGCCACTTCCAATAACCTGACATGCAGGCAGACCAGAAATTTTCCATGCATAATAAGTCATAATATCTACAGGGTTAGAGACGACCAGAAGAATTCCATCAAATCCAGAATTCATAATATTTGTTACAATACTCTTCATAATTCCCTTTGATTTATCTAAGAGTGTCCGACAGCACATTGTGGGAGGTGTGAAAAGCACTTTGTTGTAGGTGCTTTCACATTCCCGACTGTGCGGTTTGGCAGGTAACCGCACACTGTCAGCGTCATTGCCGCACACTGTCGTAGTCTTA
>JAQUVV010000283.1 GCA_028693195.1 Lachnospira sp. | reverse complement strand
GTCTCATTGCTGCCGAAGGGGAACATAGTGCCGCTGGAATCTGTTATGGAGCTTCTGCAGGTGGAGGCAGAGTCTTTAATGCTACCAGTGCCAATGGTCTGCTCTACGCGTTGGAACAGTTTCCTGTCCAATCTGGTACACGTTTTCCAATGGTCATGAATGTCGCCTGCCGTACAGTTTCTGGTCCTCTCTGTATCAAAGGTGATCATAGTGATATCATGTATATGCTAAATACTGGTTGGATTATTCTTTTCGCTGATCAGCCACAAATGGTCTACGACTTAAATATTATTGCATTAAAACTGGCAGAAGCTGTCAGTCTTCCTGTCGTTGTTGCATTTGACGGATTCTTCACCAGCCATCAGAAACGGAAATGTATGGTTTTTGAAGATGATTCTGTTGTTCAGCGCTTTATTGGAAAGAAACCTGAATCTTACTCTGTGCTAAATCTTGAGGAGCCTGTCTCCATCGGTTCCTACATGAATGAGCAGGATATTATGAATAACAAATATCAGCTACATCTGGCTATGGAAGATGCCCGCACGCAATTGCCACATTTGTTCGAACAATATGGAGAACTTTCTGGACGTCACTATGCCTGCTGTGATGCTTACCAGTGGGAGGATGCTGAAATTCTTCTCTTTGTGCTGGGCTCATCCTACGAAACTGCGAAAGAAGCTATCGATTTTCTCCGAAAAACAGATATGAAGGTAGGCGCTGCGACTCTCCATGTCCTACGCCCATTTCCTGGAAAAATTCTTGCAAATTATTGTAAAAATGCATCGACCATCATTGCCTGTGACCGACAGGATAGCTATGGATCTGGCGGAGGAAATATATCTCTGGAACTGCGTGCCGCATTACAGGCTTACTATTCTGGCGAGGCCATGGAAAGCAATTCCTCCTCCGGTGAAGAGAACGAGGCTATTGCCAATTCCGACTGTGCTGATTCCAAAATCCCGAAAGTCATTACCAGAATTTACGGGCTGGGCGGCAAAGATTTCTATATGGAAGATGCCATAGCTCTGATTCAAGAAGCCATGAAAAAAGATGTGAAGGAATTCGACTATTACGGAATCACACCGGGAACCTGTATTGAAACCTTTCCCGATCCTCCTGAGTCCGACAATATTCAATGCAATCTTTGCAAATCTGTAAGCAATAATACTCAAAACAATACAAATCATGTTCAAAAGAGTAATCTTATCAGCCACCATAAACAGCCTCAATACTTCCAAGCATTTTCAACAGAAGAACTCTGTCCGGGAATCACTTCCTGCACCTATGACGAGCAGTCAAAAAAGATGGTTGTATCTGGAGGAACCGTCAAAGCTTCCACTGGGATGCCGAAGCGTATAGCCCCCGGACATGGCGCCTGCCCAGGTTGTGGAATTCCTGTAAACTTGAATTTTCTATTAAAGGGAATTGAGGGAAATGTAGTTCTGCTCTTACAGACTGGCTGTGGAATGGTCGTGACTACAGGATATCCGAAGACATCTTACCGAATTCCGCATATTCATAATCTATTTCAGAATGGTGCTGCCACCTTAAGCGGTGTAGAAGAAGTATTCCGCGAACGTCAACGACGAGGAGAATACCCGGAAGGTGATATCACATTTGTTATGGTCAGTGGTGATGGTGGTATGGATATTGGTATGGGCTCAGCCTTAGGCACTGCCCTTCGTAACCAGCACCTAATCATCTTTGAATATGATAATGGTGGATATATGAATACAGGATATCAGCTATCTTACTCCACTCCAAAGGGTGCACGAAGTTCCACCTCTCATATCGGAAAAGACCAGTACGGAAAAACATTTTTCCATAAAGATACTCCTGAGATTATGGCCGCAACGCACATTCCATATGTTGCAACGGTTGCAGAATCCAATCCGGCTGACTTTATACGAAAAGCAGCCAAGGCCGCTGCCTATTCCAGAGATTTCGGAACTGCTTATGTAAAGGCACTATCTGCCTGCCCATTAAACTGGAACGATAAACCGAATCTGGAACGAAGTGTCATCGCTGCAGCTGTGGACTGCTGCTACTTTCCTCTTTATGAGGTTGAGCAGGGAATTACCACGGTCAACTATAATCCTGTCGTCCAAAATAAAAAAATACCAGTCATGGACTGGTTCAAGATGATGGGACGTACCAAACATTTGGCAAAAGAAGCTTATGCATCCGTGGTAAATGATATTCAATGTGAAGTAGACCGCCGTTTTGCAAGACTGCTGGCGAAATCAGAAAATCCTTTGTTGTAGAATCAAAATGCTTATACTCCTGATATGCCAAACTGTGTCACCTCTTTTTTTAATTTTGTAAATGAATATTTGACATCCACTTTTCTCTGCTCTACAATCATCTGAAAAGATATATTGATTTCAGCAAATCAATATATCATCAGATGCATTGGAGGGCGACATGAACAAATATACAATCAGAACTGCTACATCAGCGGACACAGATACCTTGCTGGAAATATATGCTCCATATGTGGAAAATACTGCTATCACATTCGAATACGTCGTTCCATCTCATGATGAATTCAAGAATCGCATTGTGCAGATTTCAAAGAAATATCCATATCTGGTTGCTGAAGAAAACCATGAAATTGTCGGTTATGCTTATGCAAATACCTTTAAACCACGTGCAGCCTATGACTGGTCTGTAGAGGCCACCATATATGTAAAAATCAATTATAAGGGGCATGGCATCGGTAAGGCGCTATACTCTGCTCTGGAGCAGGCACTAAAGCAGCAAAACATCACCAACATGAATGCCTGCATTGCTGTTCCTGAAGTCGACGATGAATATCTGACCCATAACAGCGTTCAGTTCCACACTCATATGGGTTTTCAACCTGTCGGCACCTTCCACAAATGTGCCAATAAGTTTCATCGTTGGTACAATATGATCTGGATGGAAAAAGTCATCGGAGAACATCTTGAGAATCCGGAGATTGTGAAAGCATATTCTGAAATTAAGACAATATAACACTCTTTATTTTACAACGTATGCACAACCCAGTACTCCAGTCCAAATACGCTCTCATTCTTACACAGAATTGCAACACTGCCTTTCTTCAGACTTTTGTAAGTACTGGTAGTCACATCCAGCTTTTCTATGGTTCCATCCTGACGCTTCACCTCTGCATAATAATCTGTTGAGTTCTTTCGGCCCGGAAACCTTCGGGGGCACCGCTGGCGTCGTGGGAATCGGAGTTATCAACGGGGGAGGCGGAG
>JAQUVV010000282.1 GCA_028693195.1 Lachnospira sp. | reverse complement strand
TGTTGTATATTCAGAGTACGATAAACCGAAGTCTCTGCTTGGCGGACATACCTGCCCAGAAGGTTTTCTGATACAGGTCTATCGTCCAGATGCTGTTGAAGTGGCTGTTCATATAGACGGAAAGAAACCATTACTTATGGAAAAAGTAGATGAAGGCGGTTTTTTTGCAGCACTTGTTTCTGGTAAGAAAAAACAGAAATATACGCTTACAGTGGAGAATGTGAAGGGCAGAAAGGAAAACCATCTTGATCCTTATTCATTTGGAGATTTTCATGCAGACAAAGATTTTAAGAGCTTTATTTGTGGAACTTGTGACGAAGCATGGAAAGTATTTGGAAGCCGCGTGTGCGTGGTCGATGGAGTAGAGGGAACGTGTTTTACGGTGTGGGCACCGGATGCAGCACGTGTCAGCGTTGTAGGTACATTTAACCACTGGGATGGAAGACTTCATATGATGGAAAAAATTTCTGATGATGGAATTTTTGAGCTGTTTATTCCAGGCATAGCTGGTGGGACGGAATATAATTATGAGGTAAAGTATCATGGCGGAAAGACGGTGACGAAGTTAGATCCATATGCGCGCAACATCAGTACTGAGTTTACTTCCATTGTTATGGAAAAAACGGATGCGACGTGGACGGACCAGAATTGGATGAAAAACCGTGCTAAGAAACAGGACACACATGCACCAATCTCGGTTTATGAAGTGAGTTTGGAAGCATGGGCAAACAGCATGGGAATGAAGGGCTCAAATTATAGAAATCTTGCAGAAAGTATCTGCGCTTATGTACAGAAAACTGGTTATACACATGTTGAATTGCTGCCTGTCTGTGAATATAAGAGTAGTGATATGATGGGGTATGGAACAGTTGGGTATTTTGCACCAACTGGTAGATTTGGAAGCGGAGAAGATTTTAAGGCATTTGTGGAAGTATTTCATAAAGCTGGAATTGGCGTGCTGATGGACTGGAATGGTGCTTATTTTTCTGACGATTCCATTGGACTTAGTCAATTTGATGGAACGGAGTTGTACGGAAGTCTTCATCCAAGACTTGAAAAGTATCCGACTTGGAAGGTAACAACATTTGCATATGAAAAACCACAGGTTCGAAGTTTTCTTCAGTCTTCAATTCGATTATGGCTGGAAGAATACCACATTGATGGTATTCGAATAGATGGAGTAGCGTCCATGATGTATCTGGATTACGGGAAAAATCCTGGAGAATGGACACCCAATATTTACGGTGGCGGAGAGAATCTTGCTGCAGAGAAGTTTATGCATGCACTGAGTAAGCAGATTCATCAGAAATTCCATGGGGTAATACTGATTGCAGAAGAGTCCAGCGGATGGGCAGGAGTTACCATTGGGGATGAAGACCTAGATGGGGATAATAGCTTGGGATTTGATTACAAATGGGACTATAACTGGAAGAATGATTTTTTATCATTTATAAATTTTGATCCACTATTTAGAAAGGGTGTATACGGAAAGCTGACATTTGCAATGCTTTATCACTATAACGAGTCCTATATGCTGGAGTTATCGCATGATGAGTTCACAGAGGATAAATGTTCTTTCCAAGATATGATGTCGGGGGATGAACTAACTGCAAAACTGGCGGATATGAGAACTTCCTATGGCTTTATGTATACGCATCCCGGAAGAAAATTGCTTTGCATGGGACAGGATATTGGACTGCCTTGTACTTGGTCTGTGGCTGGAGCGATGAATCAGGAGATTATGGAACAGAAGGAATACCAACAGATGATGATTTATATTCGGGATTTAAACCGTTTATATCAGAAGCATCCGGCACTTTATGAACAGGATGATTTATCTGATGGCTTCGAATGGATTGATAGTGTCAGTGCTGATGAAACTGTTCTTTCGTATATAAGAAGAGACGATGATGGCAGGGAATTACTTGTTGTACTGAACTTCACACCTGTTATGAGACAGGATTTTCGAATTGGCGTGATAAGACCTGGCAAATACAAAGTTGTTTTTAATAGTGATGAAATAATATATGGTGGAAAAGGAATAATTAAATCAAAAGTTAACTTGTCAGAGGACGTAGAGAAATTAGGAAGAGAAGAGTCAATCACAGTATCGTTACCGGCATCTTCGATGGTTGTTTATGAGTATGAACCCTATACAGACGTCGAGTTACAGGAAATAGCAATTAACAAGCAGGCGCGAATTGCAAAAGAGAAGGCAGAACGAGAAGCGGAGATTGCAAGACAGTTGAAGGAACAAGCCGAGGCAGAAGCCGAGGCTGCATTGGAGGCAGAAAGAAAAGCTAAGGAAGCAGCAGAAGCGGCTTTGAAGGCACAGGCAGAAGCAGAAAAGAAAGCGGCAGCAGCGATAAAAGCGAGTCAGAAGATTGATGCGGAAACAAAAAAGAAATTGGAAGCTTTGAAACAGAATTAGAGACAGGAGAGATTTATGTATCAGTATATTTTGCTTGCAACTCAGGCAGAACAGGAGATTAGTGAGAAGTCAAAAGCGTTTACAAGCTTTTTTTCATTAGATAATCTGAAGAATATTTTTGATCAGCTTTGTGCATGGTCATTATCGTTGGTTGGACGAATTATTCTGGCGGTGATTATATGGTTTATTGGAAAGAAAATCATTCATATATGTGTGAAAATGGTTCGAAAGCTGCTTGAACGAGGAACACTAGATCAGGGCGTTATTCATTTTATAAGTTCGGCATTGCGCTTTGTTCTGTACGCAGTTTTAATATTGATAGTGGTTGGACAGCTTGGCTTTGAAACGACATCTTTATTAACATTATTTGGCTCAGCGGCACTTGCAATCGGTATGTCATTACAAGGAAGCTTAGCAAACTTCGCAGGCGGATTATTAATTCTGGTTTTCAAGCCGTTCCAGGTAGGAGATTATATTGTCTCCAATGGAATGGAAGGCACGGTGATGACCATCGAGCTGTTATATACCAGACTTCATACCATAGATAACAAGATTATCATGATGCCCAATGGCTCCTTATCGAATTCAAATATTGTGAATGTGGGTTCAGAAGAGGAACGACGATTGGATATTCAGATCGGCGTCAGTTATGCAGCTGATTTGAAGAAGACGAAGGCTGTTTTGCAAGGCGTTTTAGACCAAACACCTGCTTTGATTAAAGAAAAAGATATTCAGGTCATTGTTAAGAGCTCGGATGAGAGTTGTGTGACACTAGAAACACGTGCGTGGGTAGCTCAGCAAGACTATTGGAATACC
>JAQUVV010000039.1 GCA_028693195.1 Lachnospira sp. | reverse complement strand
CATTAATGATTGTATGTCCTGCGTTACTTCCCCCCTGGAATCTTACGATAATGTCTGATTCTTCAGCAAGCATATCTGTAATCTTGCCCTTACCTTCATCACCCCAGTTAGCTCCAACAATAGCTTTTACCATAGTTTCCTCCATTCCGCCGAAAAATCCTCCCGGCATCCATATACATTTGCGGCCATATTTTAACCACACTTTGTTATAATAACACACTTTGTTCGTTGCAATCAATGATTATTCTGTTATAATTTAAAATAATCGTATTATTATTAGTGCCATTGCACTCAGAAAGGTGAACATGAAAAAGAAGAAAGCAAAAAAGAACAAACTTAAGATTGTGCTCACTTTATCCAGTATGACATTAATCTGCATTTGTGTTATATATTTTCTGGATACCAATAAAAAGAAGAACCTGAATTCCACAATCGAAATTACAGATACCTTTGATATTGTCAGCAATTCCACTGTTGAATCCACTCAGAATGAAACAGCGAATGATATCACTGAGAATACCACTATCCAGACTACAAGTTCCGAGGCTGGTACAGACCCGATTCAGGACAAGCCCGTCTATAACGCCAGCAGCCTTCCAACATCAAAGCTATTGGATGTTACTCAGATTAATCAGCTTCCAGAACTGCCTACTGGCTGTGAAATCACCTCACTGACACAGGTGCTTCATTTCCTGGATTATGATATTGACAAAACAGATTTAGTGGATAATTATCTGGATTACAGAGACGAAATATTTCCTGGATGTTTCATGGAATATTTTGTTGGCTCCCCTTATGATCCAGACGCATGTGGCTGTTTTGCGCCCGCTTTGATGAAAACCGCCAATAAATATCTAAAAAGCCAGAAGTCCCCCTATGCAGCATATGATTTAAGCTATTCATCTATAAACACGCTATTCTCCCATGTAGCCAACGGTGAGCCTGTGATTGTATGGACTTCTCTTGATTATACCAATCGTGACATTGAATATCAGACTGTGCAAATCACTGCCACAGAATCTTTCGACTGGCCAGTGAATGAGCACTGTGTGGTTCTAATGGGATATGACCTAGACAAGAATACTGTAACTTTCGCAGATCCTCTATATGGAATCATCAATCGTTCTATTGATGATTTTAAGTATTTTTATGAAATGTATTATTACCAGGCGATAGTGATTAGATAAAGCTTATCTGCTGAATCGCACAAATGTAAATATTCAGAAGCAGAATAGCAACAAAAACCGCCGCAAAGCCAGTATTTATCTAGCTTGCGACGGTTTTTGTTGTAAAGCTTCTGACGAGAATTGAACTCGTGACCTCTTCATTACCAATGAAGTGCTCTACCCCTGAGCTACAGAAGCAAATCCGTATTTTACGGACTTGAATAGTTTATTATAAATTGATTAGTTTGTCAACTTTATTTCTTATTCTTTGAATGGCATTATCTATGGATTTTGCCGGTCTATCAAGCATCTTTGAAATCTCGATGTAGTCCTTTCCATCCATGTACAGGCGAAGCACTTTATTCTCTAATGGACTAAGAACAGATTCCACTTTTCCTTGAAGGCTTTCTGCATATTCCCTGTCTATGAAAAGCTTCTCTGGATTCTGTTCCGAGCCCGACTGAAGCACATCAATCAGCTTCATATCAGAATCTTCTTCTGCATTGGCCGGCTGCTCAAAAGAAACATAGCCATTCAGTGGTGCATTCTTCTGACGATTGGATGCTGTTACTGCCGTCATGAGCTGACGATTAATGCACATATTTGCAAAGGTTGAAAATGTCGCTTCTTTCTGTGAATTATAATCCCTGACCGCCTTGTACAAGCCAATCATACCTTCCTGAATCAGATCATCATTGTCTCCTCCAGCAAGATACATGGCTTTGGCTTTCTTTCGCACTAGATTCTTATACCGCTCAAATAATTCGTCAATTGCCTGCTCATCACCTTCCTGATAGAGAGCAATCAGAACCTCATCATTACACTGACCGTAGCTCACCCGTTTCCACCTCGACATCTGTCTCAAAATCTACACTTAATCTAATCCTCTATTCTACGCCTATCTATTTTTCATTACATATCTGGAGACCCATATACCCCTGGACTCTACTGGTTACTGTAATCTCTGCCTTACAATTTCATATGCCATAACACCTGCTGCCACAGATGCATTCAAAGAATCAATATCGCCCTTCATTGGAATGGAAGCAACAAAATCGCATTTCTCTTTCACAAGACGGCTAACGCCTGCACCTTCATTTCCAATCACAAGTCCAATTGGTCCCTTTAAGTCTAAGTCATACATGGTTGTTCCGCCCATATCTGCACAGACGAACCAGATGCCCTCTTTCTTTAATTCTTCAATCGTCTTAGAGATATTCGTTACCTTTGCAACTGGTGTATAATTAATTGCACCTGCAGAAGTCTTTGCAACTGTCGCTGTTAATCCTACTGCTCTACGCTTTGGAATGATGACTCCATGCGCTCCTGCAAGATTTGCAGTTCTGATAATTGCACCAAGGTTATGTGGATCTTCAATTTCATCCAGAACGAAGATAAATGGTGGTTCACCCTTTTCTCTGGCTGCATCTAAAATATCTGACACTTCTGCGTAATCATAAGCTGCTGCCTGCGCAATGACCCCCTGATGATGTCCTGTAGAAGATAATCTGTCTAATTGCTCCTTATCTACGTAGTTGATAATCGCATCCGTCTTTCTTGCTTCCCTTGTAATGCTCTTAATCGGGCCATCCTGGCATCCGTCTAATACGAACAGTTTATCAATGGTCTTCCCAGCACGAAAGGCTTCTAAGACCGCATTACGCCCCTCAATTGTAAATTCATTATATCTCATTAATTATTCTCCATTTCTTCCACATTCTGTTACTGAATCAGTTGCATCTATGTTCACAGCCAAAATGTTTATATGTGCACACGCATTCGTTTATCCTTTAGGATAGTTTTATCTCGCCTACCTGCTTCAAGCCTTCTGTAACCAATTCCATCATTCTGTTATATCTTCCAGACAGATACAGATATCCCATCAATGCCTCGAAACCTGTTGCTCGTCTATAATCAGTTATTGACGCATTCTTAGCCGAAGTATAGGACTTTGCATTACGACCTCTTTTATAGACAGCTTCTTCATTTGGTTCAAGCAATGGTTCAATAAATCCAATCATCTTGGATTGCATCTCTGCTTTCACTAATCCACAGGCATGCTTATTGAGCTTATTCACCTGCATATTTCCTTTGCTAATTACAAATGTACGAATCGCCAAATCATAGACACTATCCCCGATGTATGCCAGCACCAATGGTGACATCGTCTTTGGATCAATATCGCCCAACTGCAAATGTTCCCACATGGCGTTGGTCAAATTCTCATCCCACTTGCTTATGCTCTCTTCCATCTAACACCTTCTCTTGTATCTTCCAGAACGATTCCCTGTGCAAGTAATGTATCTCTGATTTCATCTGCTCTTGCAAAGTTCTTATCCTTACGTGCCTGCTGTCTCTCTGCAATCAATGCATCAATATCAGCATCTAACATTTCTTCCTTTTTCTCTACCTTTAATCCTAAGATATCTGTCAGTGTGAGAAGCTTCTTCTTTAAGCCTTCTGCATACTCCTTTGAACTGCTTTCTGTTGCATTGGTATTGGCAAACTTCACCAGTTCAAATACTGCTGCAATGGCATCTGCTGTATTAAAGTCGTCATCCATGGCTGCTTCAAACTTATCAAAAATATCCTTTACAGAGTCTAACTGTGTCTGCTCCTCAGAAGTGATTGCTTCTATCTTTGCATTTTCAATAAGGTGATTCAGATTCGTCACCGCTGTAATGATTCTATCCAAACCATTCTTTGCTGATTCCATCAAATCATGGCTGAAGTTGATTGGGTTTCTATAATGTGCTGAAAGCATGAAGAAACGCAATACCTGAAGATCATATTCCTTACTGATATCACGAACCGTAAAGAAATTGCCAAGTGACTTGGACATCTTCTTATTATCGATATTTAAAAATGCGTTGTGCATCCAGTACTTTGAAAAAGGCACACCATTAGCTGCCTCTGACTGTGCGATTTCATTCTCATGATGAGGGAAGATTAAATCCTCTCCACCTGCATGAATATCAATCTCATCTGCCAAATACTTTTTCGACATAACGGAACACTCAATATGCCATCCCGGTCTTCCCTGTCCCCATGGTGATTCCCAGTAAGGTTCTCCTTCTTTCTTAGGCTTCCATAATACGAAGTCTAACGGATCTTCCTTTTCGCTCTCACCTGCGACCTTAATATCTCTATGTCCTGCTTCCAGATCATCAATATTCTTCTTAGAAAGCTTTCCGTAACCATCGAACTTTCTTGTTCTGTAATATACTGTTCCATTGACAGCATATGCATAGCCCTTGTCAATCAATGTGCTAATCATATCAATCATGCCATCGATTTCCTGAGTAGCCAGTGGATGTGTTGTGGCAGGCTTAATATTCATGCCTTCCATATCCTTCTTGCACTCTTCAATATATCTCTGAGAAATCTCTTCTGAGCTGACTCCCTCTTCAATCGCCTTCTTGATAATCTTGTCATCTACATCTGTGAAATTAGATACATAATTCACATCATATCCCTTGTATTCCAGATATCTTCTAGCTGTATCAAAGCAGATCATTGGTCTTGCATTTCCAATATGAATCAGGTTATAAACAGTAGGTCCGCAGACATACATCTTTACCTTTCCCTCTTCCAATGGTTGAAAATCTTCTTTTTTTCTTGTTAATGTATTAAAAATCTTCATAACTTCATTATCTCCTCTAGTTAATATTTAGTCGCCTTCGCTCTCTATCTTCTTGTTGCTTGCTTCTTTACATTCCTCTGCCATACGCTTCTGTTCTTCGGCTTCTTTTTTATAACTTTCTGCCTCTGCTTCCAGCTTATGAACACATTTGCAAAGCATATCGTTTTCTTCCTTCAGCTTGTCGATTTCATTCATGACTGGATCTGGAAGATCAACTTGATTTAAGTCATTCATAATCTTCACATCATCACGTATTACGATTCTTCCTGGAACACCAACCACCGTACAATTTGGTGGAACATCCTTGACCACAACCGAACCAGCACCAATCTTACAGTTATCTCCGATGGTTACCGAACCTAAGACCTTCGCTCCAGCACCAATCATAATATTACTTCCTAATGTTGGATGACGTTTCCCATGCTCCTTACCGGTACCGCCTAAGGTCACACCCTGATATAGCGTTACATTATCTCCGATAATTGCTGTCTCACCGATAACTACACCGTGTCCATGATCAATAAATAAACCTTCACCAATCTGTGCACCTGGATGGATCTCTATTCCTGTCTTTCTGGCTGTCTTCTGTGAAATCTTTCTAGCACGATAAAAATGTCCTTTTTCATATAACTTATGTGCCTTCCGATACTTTAATATTGCTTTAAAGCTCGGATATAAAAAAACTTCCATGGTTGATTTAATCGCTGGATCTCGATCTTTAATGACATCGATTTCCTGCTTTACATATTTTATAAATTTCATCTCTTTAACCTTCTTGCTGCGACTGCAAACGCGTCTGCTTTTGTTATTATTTTACTGAGCAACCACCACATTTGCCACAACAATTGGTCATATCGGACTCGCCATAGATATAATTGGCAACTGGAGTAATTGAACAGATTGCCTGAGAAGAAATTCCCTCTCCTGTTCCCGTAAATCCTAAACCTTCCTCAGTTGTAGCCTTCACATTGACCTGTCCTACTTCTATCTTTAATGCATCGGCGATATTCTGACGCATGGTATCTATATATGGACGCATCTTTGGCTTCTGTGCAATAATTGTTGCGTCTAAATTCTCGATAATATAACCAGCTTCTGTGAGCATATTTCCCACTTCAATCAAGAGTTTTACACTGTCTGCACCTTTATACTTCTCATCCGTATCTGGAAAATGCTTTCCGATATCGCCTAATGCTGCTGCACCAAGCAGTGCATCCATAATTGCATGAAGAAGTACATCCGCATCTGAATGTCCTAATAACCCCTTCTCATAAGGAATATCAACTCCACCCATGATGAGCTTTCTTCCTTCTACTAATTTATGCACATCATATCCCATTCCTACACGCATAGCTAATCTCCATTCTTGCTGCAAACCGCAAATATATTTATTCTATCTATTATTTCAAATCATCTATTGTTTCAATCATACTCTTTAGTAAACCATATTTTACGGGGATTATCAAGTGTTTATCGACAGCTCATGATATACGAAGTCCTGATTATAGTAACAAAGAGAATCTGCTCTTCTTTCCATTAAGGTCATGCAATCGAGTTGTAATCCATTTTCATTCATTGGTTACACCCAAAGAAATAAAACAAGAAACAAAAAAAGGATAAGCAAACCCTTGAATCATGTGGGTCTGCTTATCCTTAACCGTAGTAGCGAGAAAGGGACTTGAACCCCCGACACCACGGGTATGAACCGTGTGCTCTAGCCAGCTGAGCTATCTCGCCATAATATATTGTTGAAACCATGTTCAACTTTTTGAAAAATATGGGACCTATAGGGCTCGAACCTATGACCCTCTGCTTGTAAGGCAGATGCTCTCCCAGCTGAGCTAAGATCCCATAAGCATGCGGTTCTTGAAGGTTTTTTATCTGTCCCCTCGCGAACTTGCTTTGCTATTATAATACGGTATTCGACAAATTGTCAAGCACTTTTTTCAACTTTTTTAGAAAGATTTTACACGAGCAGCATCAATGCCTTGAACCCCGCATAAACACTACACTTTTCTTCCAATCGTCTCTCCAAGTTTCACCTTTGTTTCGATGCCATTATGAGAATTTTCCAATATATCCTGATCGATCATCACACGATCTTTCTGGAATAAAAGAATCACCGTAGATCCCCCAAACTCAAAATGACCTTTTTCCTGTCCACGGCTAACATAACAATGACTTGCATTGTTCACAATCTTGCCAACCATCAACGCACCAACTTCCATCATCAGCACTGTTCCAAAATTCTCTGATCTTAACAAGCTATACGCCCTGCTATTCTCCTTATAAATCGGATATACATCATTGGCTGCTGGATTTACAGTATGCAAAACTCCTGAGATGAATCTCTCTTTTGTCTGATATCCATCATCAATATAGGAATATCGATGATAATCGTCCACTGTCAAACGAAACACACAAGCATAACCACCTGCATAATGCTTTGCCAGCTTCTTATCCCGCAACAACTGTGAAACAGTATACATGGCGTTTTTCACATTAAAATGTAAATTATTCTCTATTGGATATACACTGAGCTTTGAATCGCATGGACTAATCAGCATATCTGGATTGGGATTAAACATCCTTTTTCCTGGCTTAATCTTTCTCATAAAGAAATCATTATAAGATGTATACTTTTTATCTTCGTACTCCGACAAATCAATATGATTGCTCTTACAAAACGCCGGAATAGCAACTGCTGATACTTTCGTAGACAGCGCCGCTCCGCCAATTCTTGATACAACTGGATTGACCAGCATGCGTACAAGCGCACGTCCTGCTACAGTTCCATACATCCACTGAATCAGTTTGTCCTGCCCATTATCATCGCCCTTGATATTTCCTATACGATCTGCATATTTCATAGAAATCTCCCTAATTCATTCTCCACATATGCCATTCTCTCGTAAAGCTGAACAGCAACGCAGAAGCTACAATAATTACAAGAATGGCAATCACACCATTGGATGGCTTCTTGAACTTGAAATCTGTGATGAACAGCGTACCAACTGCAAGCATCATGATCTTGACAATCAGCAAAAAGATTTCATCTGTAAATAACGGTCTAAGCATATAAATCACTGGAAGCGCTATTGCTGCCGACGTGATTGGAAGTCCCTGATAAAACTTTCTATTTTCCGTTGTTTCATTCTGTCTCATTTCTTCCGCCACATTGAAGTATGCAAGACGTATTACGCCCGCAACCCCATAGAACAAAAGAATAAGTAATCCAATAATATCTCTTCTGATTCCAATCCCCATACTGTGACATATTACAATCGGTGCTGCACCAAAACATACAATATCACATAGAGAATCTATCTGAATACCAAACTTCTTTCCTTCCTCTGTCCGATCCTTCTTCGTTCTTGCGACCTTTCCATCAAACATATCTAATAATCCAGATATCGCAAGACAGACAATTGCAATCTTATAATGGCCTTCTCCTGCCATCATCATTCCCACAAAGGAAACCATAACACTGATATACGTTAATATTACTGTATAATCATAAATTCCTATCATTTAAATCTCCCACCCCTCAGTACATTTTGCTTCTTCTTTCGTAAAACGTCCTATATAAAAATGTGCAAAAACAGTCAATGCTGCACTTAAGAACATCTCTGTATAAAAACTTAACGACCTGCTCAGGATCATACCTGGCAATAACAATGCTGAACCAAAAACAGGTAAATATATGATATTGAACAAGGCTTCGCTAATTCCCATCCCTCCCGGCAGCGGAAGCATATCTACCGACAGTGAAATAACCGCCTGAAGCATGATAACCACATACACACTTGTTCCTGTCAGTCCAAAAGATCTATAGACAAAATAAGTAACAAAGAATAATGAAAACCTCTGAAATATTGTAATGATAAAGACCTTTACGATCACCGGAATATGTGATTCCAGGTACTTTGCTGTCTCTGCATAAGTTCCCATAGAACATAAGAATTTCTCTGTACGCTCCTGCTTATGCTTCATGATGTGTATCTTTTCTAACAGTCGCATTGAAGTCATTACAATCCATGTAGCAAGCCTCTGATGAAATACCAGGATCAGCATCGCTGTTACACAGAACACATTTAATGCGATGCCCAGATAAAAAATCCAGAGCATGCCTCCAAGATATCTGTCAACAAATGTATGGTCAAATATAATCAACCACAATCCTACTGCCACGAGCACCATCTTATAGGTAATCGTTACAATCATCAATATAACTGTAGTCACAGGTACTGGCAGCTTATTCTTTCGCATATATAGAATCTGTGCTGGTTGTCCTCCTGATGCAGACGGTGTAATACAGCTAAAGAAAAATCCAATACAGGAATAAAGGAAACATGTAAACCGTTTTGTCTTGAATCCAATTGTCCGTAGCAAATAATGAATAATATGAGATTCCCCATAGATAAAAAATATCACCGCTGCCACTGCTGGTATCAGCCAGCGCACATCTACCATCTGAATCTTCTCCCATAGAGTTGATAAATCTCCATCTTCTCCATGGAACACATAATACATGGTCAGTCCGAACACAAGCACCAAAAACACAATATTAAAAATGTTCTTTTTATTTTTCATAAAAAAATTCTTCACATAATTCTCTTTTCTGCTATTTTCTCAATAAAATTGCACTTGTTCATGACATTCGCAACAAACCGGTATAAATGTACCCGCTCAGTTACAAACCAACATATTTCCGAAATTGCCACAGCACTGATGATATCCACAATCACATGCTGTTTTGTAAATAATGTTGATGCAAATACCAGCAATGCAACGACTGCTGATATCGCAACTGTTCTCTTCTTATAGTAATGTGAATTTCGAAGTCCTACAAAACAATTCCAGCTCACAAGACAATGAATGGATGGAAACAGATTATCTGCTGCATCTATATCATATAAAAATCTTAATAACCAATCGAAAAGCCCTCTCCCTGTCACCTCTGGACGAATATTATATGTAGGCAGAATCAAAAAAATAATTCCGCATATTGTTCTTGTAATAATATCAAATGTTACAAATCTTGCACAATACTCTTTGCTGACACGACCACACATAATATAATATATTGCCCATGTCACAAAGCATCCAAAATACACCAACATAAATGCAGGAATCACTGGTGTTACACGATCAATTCCAAGTGTCAAATCGTAATGCGTCATATCCTGATTCACTAGTCTTGATCCGCTGTACACAATACTATTCCATACAAAGCAAGAAATCAGGGGAAGAATGGCATATGCCGGCAGTACCTTTGCCAGCATTGTTCTAAATTTTTTCATCATTCTTCCTCCTGAAATCTTTATTATCTGTGTGATTTTTATTTTGTATGTTGATACGTTCTTATGCATCATCTATGATTCTTTATACATTCTATACGTTAATTGTTGCTGTCAAACCTAAATCAGCGGCGTTATCCTCAAGAACTGGCTTAATTACTTCTGATAAATATTCTTCTACCTGTTCCTTTGAACGTCCTACGTACTTCATAGGATCAAGCTTCGCCTGAAGTTCTTCTAAGGTCACATTAAACATTGGGTCTGCTGCAATCAGCTCTAACAGGTTATTGTCAAGACCTTCCTGCTTTACTCTCTTACCAGCTTCCATAGAAAGCTCTCTGATTCTTTCATGTAATTCCTGACGATCTCCACCAGCCTTAACAGCATCCATCATAATATTCTCTGTAGCCATAAATGGAAGCTCTGACATGAGTCTCTTTGTAATAACCTTGTCATAAACAACAAGACCATCTACTACATTTAAGAAGAGATCCAAGATACCATCAACGGCCAAGAATCCTTCTGGTACAGAAAGTCTCTTATTTGCAGAATCATCTAATGTTCTTTCGAACCACTGTGTGGATGAAACAATTGCTGGATTCAATGCATCACAGATTACATAATCTGCTAAAGAAGCAATTCTTTCACTTCTCATAGGATTTCTCTTGTATGCCATTGCTGATGAACCAATCTGTGACTTTTCGAATGGCTCTTCTACTTCCTTCAAATGCTGTAATAAACGAATATCGTTTGAGAACTTATGTGCACTGGCAGCAATGCCAGCTAATACATTCAATACTCTTGTATCAATCTTACGTGAATAGGTCTGTCCTGAAACTGGAGCACATTCCTTAAATCCCATCTTCGCAGCGATCTTAGGATCAATCTGACGGATCTTATCCTGATCCCCACTGAATAACTCGAGGAATGATGCCTGTGTACCTGTTGTACCCTTGCATCCCAATAACTTCATATTCTCTAATACATGATCAAGATCTTCTAAATCAAGCATTAACTCATTCATCCAAAGAGTTGCTCTCTTACCAACTGTTGTTGGCTGTGCTGGCTGAAAATGTGTAAATGCAAGTGTAGGCAATGCCTTATATTCATCCGCGAACTTGGCTAATTCATTAATAACATTCACAAGCTTCTTTCTAACAAGCTTTAAACCTTCTGTCATAATGATAATATCAGTGTTATCTCCAACATAGCAGGAAGTTGCTCCAAGATGGATAATTCCCTTTGCCTTAGGACACTGAAGTCCATAAGCATATACGTGTGACATTACATCATGTCTTACTTCCTTTTCACGCTTCTTTGCATCATCATAATTAATATCATCCTGATGTGCTTTCAGTTCAGCGATCATCTCATCTGTAATCTGTGGAAGGCCTAATTCCTTCTCAGTCTCAGCTAAAGCAATCCATAACTTTCTCCATGTCTTAAACTTCATATCTGGAGAAAATATATACTGCATCTCCTTACTAGCATATCTCTCTGCAAGTGGTGTCTGATATCTGTCGTTCATTGTCAAATCCGCCTTTCATCTTATTTCATTTTAAATATTTCAACGTTATAAATCTGCTTCTGTTCAGGAATCCATCGTTTTCGATTTTCTCCTACTCATTAGCCTTACGATTATATCATATCATAGATGCATTTTCAATCTCATATAAATAATGCTCAGGAATCCTCTCGGAATAATATATGTGTGAACAGTAACTTTTATCATTTCATGGTATTATACAGGGATTTTGTTCTTTTCATCCATTTTTTCAAAATGAACATTGCACTTTTGCGCCTTTCCGATTATGATAATTCCATAGATAAATAAAATATATTTACAAAAGTGCAAAATCGCAGTTGAAACACATTCATATTTTACCTAAGGAGGTCTCTTATGCTATACAAAAATCCAATAATCCCTGGTTATAATCCAGATCCAAGTATCTGCCGTGTAGGAAATGATTTCTATCTTGTAAACTCTACCTTTGAATTTTTTCCAGGTGTGCCAATTTATCACAGCCAAAACCTTGTCAACTGGGAACTTATTGGCTACTGCCTAACACGACGATCTCAGCTAGAACTTGAGAACTGCCGTAATTCATGTGGAATCTATGCCCCTACCATTCGACACCTCAATGGTACTTTCTACATGATTACTACAAATGTAACCGACAAAGGGAACTTCATCGTTCATACCAGCGACATTCACGGCGAATGGTCTGAACCCGCATGGATTGATCAGGGCGGTATTGATCCATCCCTTTTCTGGGACAATGATGAGCGATGCTATTACTGTTCAACAGGAATTTTAGATGGCGTGCGGGGAATTGTTGCATTTGAAATAGACCCAATGACAGGTGAAATCCTGTCTGAGAAGAAATTAATCAGTGAAGGCTGTGGCGGACAGTGTGCCGAAGGCCCTCATATATATAAGAAAGACGGTTTCTATTATTTAATGATTGCAGAAGGCGGAACTGAGTATGCACATCGTGAGACTATTCAACGTTCTGAGCATATATATGGACCATATACTCCATGTCCACATAATCCAATCATCTCACATAAAGAGTACAAGAAATCTGAAATCCAAGCAACTGGACATGCTGATTTAGTGGAAGATTCCAATGGGAATTGGTGGATGGTCTGTCTGGGAATTCGTCGTTTCTCTCATGCTCTTCTGCACAACCTGGGGCGTGAAACATTTCTCGCTCCCGTAAGCTGGAACGAAGAAGGCTGGCCTGTAGTTGGATATAACGGGAACGGAACTATTGAACTCGTTATGGATGCACCTCTTCCCGGCTTAAATTGTGAAGATTCTTTAGAGAATCAGTATACGATTCAATCGGGGGATGATATATTGAATCCTGCTCTATATACCAAAAACGGGAAAGTCATGCCTATGAGCAATGACTTCCCCTATAAAAATGATATTTTCACACCTGAACTGCTGATAGGAAAA
Source organism: Lachnospira sp. (assembly GCA_028693195.1). GTDB lineage: Bacteria > Bacillota > Clostridia > Lachnospirales > Lachnospiraceae > Lachnospira. The sequence goes on along the minus strand of JAQUVV010000039.1, from coordinate 2,062 downwards.
AAAGCAATTAAATCCAACCATAACATTCATATTGATTTTTCCAAAAAGATTATGGATAAGCATCTGCAATACACAAGGAATCCTATTTCCACCAACTATATCCACAATTCTGACTCTGCAACACTGACCCTACTGGGGACAAACATTACTTTAAACGAACCTGGAAAGTCTCCTACAATCATGAGCTTCAAGCAGCCAGAATTCACCACAACGCTGACTGCCGCCATTGATCTAAAGAATACGAACGCCCATCGCTGTGGTGTAGCCACATATTATAACAATGACTACCATTATGAGATTTATGTAGGTAACGACACTGATGGAAAATACATAGGTTTCTATAAACACATCCATGATATGGGTGTAGAGCTTGCAAGAATCCCTGTCACCTGTGAATCTGATGATTCTACCAATTATCTCCTGGTTCGCATTGACACAAATCGCGAAGGATATACCTTTTCCTATGCCATCGCAGACACCAGCAACACCAATGCCCGCATCGCTTACCAAGCAATCGGATCTGGGCTCAATGCCGGTTTGAGTACCGAAGGCACCCGCACCATGACATTTACAGGAACTTTATTCTCCCTGTTCTGCGAGAATGGGACTGGTGTATTTATAAATGGCGTTGATGTAATCGTCAATCCAGATGTAGACTATAAGTTGTAAATTCTAAGTGAAACATGTTTTCTTATTTTATCAAAAGTCACAGAGTATGTATTACGCCAACACAGGCACGCTTTCGCTACACCTCGCTCGTTGCGTTACATAACATACCAAAAGACGTTGCTAAGTGCCGGTGGCACTTGTTTAGCAAGGACCGAAGCAGAGCGTAGATTATGTAAGTAACGACGGCTCACTAGTACCTGCTTATGGCATAACACATACTCTGCGACATCCACATAAAGCAAGATTGTACGAAAAACATATATAAACTTAGAATTTACCCCATCTCTCCACGAATATCGATTTTTGGTGGTTCAATTGGATAATTTCCTGTAAAGCATGCATCACAGAATCCAGTTCCACCATTAATCATCTCGCTCAACTTATTCACATCTAGATATCCAAGTGAGTCTGCACCTATCAGCTTACAGATTTCTTCCACAGAATTACCAGATGCAATCAGCTGGTCTTCTGATGGAATGTCTGTTCCAAAGTAACATGGGTGCAGAAATGCTGGAGAACTGATACGAACATGTACTTCCTTTGCCCCTGCCTGTTTCAACAAATTGACAATTCTTGCACTGGTCGTTCCACGAACAATAGAATCATCTATCATAATTACTCGCTTACCTTCCACTGCGTCTTTTAAGACATTCAGTTTCACCTTCACACTGGACTCTCTCTGTGCCTGCTTCGGTTTAATGAAGGTTCTTCCTACATAATTATTCTTAATAAATGCATTTCCATAAGGAATACCTGACTCTAATGAATATCCAAGAGCTGCTGGATTTCCTGACTCAGGAACACCTACAACCAGATCTGCTTCTACAGGATGTGTCTTAGCTAGAATTCTACCTGCATTCACACGTGCTTCATAAACGCCCATTCCATCGATAACACTGTCTGGTCTTGCAAAATAGATATACTCGAAGATACATCTTGCAGTCTTCTTCTGACAAAGACTTGTATCTGACTGAATTCCATCCTTTGTAATTGTAACAATTTCTCCCGGAAGAACATCTCTGACAAATTCAGCACCAACGGTATCCAGCGCACACGTCTCCGAAGATAAGAAGTAGGCATTATCTCTCTTACCGATGCATAATGGCTTGAATCCAAATGGGTCTCTTGCTCCAATAAGCTTTCTTGGGCTCATTACAACAAGTGAATATGCGCCCTTGATTTTTCTCATTGCATTCCCCACTGCTGCCTCAACCGTCCCTGTCTTCAAACGTTCTCTTGCAATTAAGTATGCAATAACCTCTGAATCAATGGTCGTCTCGAAAATCGCACCTGTATAAGATAATTCATCTCTTAATTCCAGTGCATTTAACAAATTTCCTTTATGCGCCATGCCAAGTATTCCCTTAACATAATTAATAACTTGCGGCTGTGC
>JAQUVV010000281.1 GCA_028693195.1 Lachnospira sp. | reverse complement strand
GATTGTTCTTGAGTTCTTCGCCGTCGGTAATAAACGAACAGCATTGCTTTTCCATCCTGTCAAGGGTGGCGTAACTAACCAATACACTATGTGGTGGCAATCCCACGAGAAAAATGATTGACCCTTTAAAATCACTACATTTTCGTTCTTCCAGACCAATTCACTGGGGGCAGAAGTGCTCTATTCGAAAGCGCGTGATTATGTAGGAACAACGAAGGATAAGGTGCTTTTTGATCTTTATAGTGGAACAGGAACCATTGCTCAGATATTAGCACCCGTTGCGAAGATGGTGATTGGTGTAGAAATTATTGAGGAGGCTGTTGTGGCAGCCAGAGAGAATGCGAAGTTGAACGGATTGGATAACTGCGAGTTTATTGCAGATGATGTGTTGAAAGCATTGGACAACATCACAGAGCGTCCAGACTTTATTGTCCTTGATCCTCCAAGAGATGGAATTCATCCAAAGGCACTGGAGAAAATCATTGATTATGGCGTAGACCAGATGGTTTACATTTCCTGTAAGCCAACATCATTGGCAAGAGATTTGGTAGTGCTTCAGGAACGTGGATATAAGGTTGTGAAGAGTTGCTGTATTGATCAATTTCCAAATACGGTTCATATAGAAACGATAGTTTTGCTAAATAAAGCTGATATGTAAGGCTTAGGAGGTAATGATATCAAAAAGATGAGTTTTAGAACAATAATGATATTTCTTGAATTTGATAATGTGGAAGTGATTGATAGGATAAGAGAAAAATATGATCCATTAGCTGGGCTGGTTAGGCCACATATTACAATTGTCTTTCCTTTTGAACTAGAAATGACTGACGAAGAGTTGGCAGAAATTTTAGATGTAAGATTAAAGGGGATTACTCCATTTAAAATTGAGTTACAAGGATTCAGTAAAAGTGAGGACACATTTGGCAATTATTTGATGTTAAATATAGTAAAAGGTCAAGAGGCTATACAGCGAATACATAATGAGTTGTATACCAATGAATTTGCTTGTTGTAATTTGGGTTACAAATATGTTCCTCATATTACAGTAGGAAAATTAGAGAATGCAAATGATTTGCTTTGTGCATATGAAGAGGTACAAAAAATTGATAATAAATTCCGAACTATAGTAAATAAGGTTTCTGTTGAAATGATAGGTGAAAATGAGCAATCTATTATAGTTTTTGATAAAGACTTAAAAAATAATAGGATTTGAAAAGAAAGGGGTGTTATGATATAATATCCGAATAATCGGAAAAGAAGGCGGGTATTATTGATGAATATATACGAAAAAATCTTTGTAAGACTTAAAGAATTACATATGAGCCAGATTGAATTGTCACGAAGAACTGGTATTGCTACCAGTACAATTAGTGACTGGCGAAAGAAAAAGATTAATCCACAGGCGGATAAGTTAGTGATTATATGTAAGGCTCTTGATATGTCGCTTGTGGATTTACTATGTGATGAAAATGATAAGAAAAACAATATTTTAACAGCAGACTTTGTGACGGAAGATCAATTGGTTTTTGAAGCAATGATGAATGCCTCCCCAAATATCAGAAAAAGATTAATTAGTTATTATTACATTATCAGCTACATCAAAGATAATGATAATCAAGATAGAAATATTTCTATTATTCAGGATGAAAATGGAAAAAGTATTGTCCTTATTAATGATATTCGTTACAAATCGCGAAGACATATAGATTGGAATGAAATAGAAACATATCTGAAGCAATATGTGGGAGAATGCATTGAAATACTAGAAACATCAGAGAAAATCAATATTGGAACTGATTTTCCGGATGAATATGCACATTCCAAGGACACAAAGAATGTAAAGGGTGTTAATGAAAAAGCGAAAGCAAATGCGATAACTGCAATAGAAGATTTAATAGAAATTGCTACTAATAAGTCAGAATTTCCTGATTATAATAAAAAACATGGAAATAAAGCAAAGTATGGATGGTATCGTTATACAACATGTTTTGGAATTCCTGTATATAATGAAGAAGGAGTATTAGAAAGATATAATATTTTCCGAGCTAGAATATTGGCTAGACGTGATGAAGATGGAAAGTTATATTTGTATGATGTTGTGACAATAAAAAAAGAAACGAGTAAGCCGCTTGAGTCATAGACTGTACGGTAGTAAACTTCGCTTCTATGTTTCTTATATTACTATATAATAGAAATGTTGTCAATCCGAATACTCGAATAATTCTGCAAAAGGTTTGCGCAGATGAATGACATAGAGACTTCAAGAGGGTTTTGAACGACAGCTACAGAATATCCGAGTTATGACAATCCTGCGAATGTATCCAGCAGTTCCATGTCATCAGCTTTGACTTTAATATTAGTCGAAAATGTTTTTCCTTCTGGTGTAGTTACGTTAATTTCAATAATAGAATCAGGCTTTACAACTTCTTTCGAAGAGACAGCACGCATAAACATCGGAAATTTTGGATGATTATTGGTGAATTTCTCCCATGCACTTTTTATCTGCATCAGTTTCATTGGATTGATCGGACTCATATATACTCCATTCTGCCTGTACACAGGCGGTGATTTTTTGAATTAGAAAGCAATGTTTTCAATCATCACGTGGATTGAAAAGAACAGATAAAAGAATATCACAAGCCATATAAAGATTTCAAGTTAAAACTTACAATGTTCAGATAAAATATGCTACAATAGTTCATAGATAGTTTGTTCGGATAAAAGGCAGGTAGAGGTGTAATTAGATAAGTTTCTCTAGGAGGGGGAGTCGTATGACTTTAGAGGAATTGTGTAATGAGATGTCCATATCTACAGCGACGGGTAAGAACTGGTTGAAGTTGGGGAAGATTCAGCCGCAGTCTATGGATGGAGCAGAGGAATATTTTTCAACAGAATATGTCATTCATGTGAAGGAAACAATATGGTCAGGGGAAAGTGCGGCCTTAAAGAGCAGAAGAAATAAGAAGTATGTGTCGGGAAATGCGTTATATCGTTCTTATGTATCTGATGATTGTAAAAGTGCGGTAATAGTAGGAAGAATTTTGCGGATTATTCAGGAAAATGAGATTACACTGAATGAAAAGCTGCTGCGAATATTGGTGGCAGACAATACTGTCGCAGGCTCCTTTGTAGAAAGTTACCTAAATGGTCAGCTACAGATTCTTTATTATAGCAGTTTGACAGATTCTCTTCTTGAAAGTATAGAAAAAACAGAAGTACAGAAATATATTTGTCAATATCCGCAGCTTTTTTCTATTCAGTATGATTATGAAGAGAGA
>JAQUVV010000038.1 GCA_028693195.1 Lachnospira sp. | reverse complement strand
GGCAATATAAAGAAATTAAAAAGAACCGTTGCTTCGGCACTAAAGTATGGCATGATGATTTCAATTGGTCTGACCATATTAGTGCTTATTTTTTGCGTCCATTATTAGTCGCGTTGAATACGCCGGAACATCTTGTTGCTGAGGCTTATGACTATATCTTTATTGTGTTTGCTGGAATGACCATATTGATGTTATATAATGTCAGTTGTGCGCTGCTTCGAGCAATTGGTGATTCAGTAACACCGCTGATATTCTTAGGCGTTTCTGTTACTTTGAATATTGCAGGAGATTATTTCTTTATGGCAATTATCCATTGGGGAGTTCGGGGAGCAGCATTTTCAACTGTTTTATCACAGTTGGTTGCAATGGTTGCCTGTTTTATCTATATGTTTGGTCGATATCCGATTCTTCGTATATCCAGAGAAGACTTTGCAAGAGATAATGTACTGGCGGGTAAGATGATGGCGACAGGTTGTTCCATGGGATTTATGAGCTCATTGGTATCCATAGGAACAGTGGTTCTTCAAGGGGCAATCAATTCATTTGGACAGGAAATCATTGTTGCCCATGCCACAGCACGACGAATCACAGAATTATTCATGATGTTGTTTGGTGTATTAGGAACGGCAATGGCAACCTTCTGCGGACAGAATCTGGGTGCTGGCAATACAGAGCGTATTAAGAAGGGAATTAAAATATCCATTCTTTTAGGATGGGGGTGGTGTGCATTGTCAGTACTGATGTCGTATACCATTGTGCCTGCATTTGTAAAATTATTAATCAGTTCAGATAATCGAACGATTATAGATACAGCGACGCTTTATTTAAGAATAGATTCACTTCTTTATTTTGTGACCGCTATGATTACAGTTATTCGAAATGCAATGCAGGGAATTGGAGACCGTGTGACACCGCTTGTTTCCAGTACCATTGAATTAATAGGAAAGGTTTTAGTGGTAATTCTATTAGTACCAAAACTTGGATATATGGGAGTTATTCTTGCAGAGCCCATTGTATGGGTATTGATGGTAATTCCTTTGATTGTACAGATTATTCGAAATCCTTTGCTGAAAGAGAAGAAGATGGGAATATTATGATTCTATAAGCATATACTGTTCATAAGAAATAAGGTTACATTGTTCATGGTACATGACACACTGATGTGTTCTATAAATGTATTGAATATGGAGGACAGTATTGGACGTGATTAGAAATGGTGATCTGGATGGAAAACGGTTTCGTTATAGAATTGCAGTGATTGTAATAGGAATTATTGTATTGATTATTTTTTCTCTGATTGAAAGCCTTTCGGGTAAGGCACAAGGGGTAGATGAAAATCAGGGAGAAGATGTGACAGATATGACTGATGTCTCAGAGGACTATGATATAAGCGGGGCATCAGATAGAAATATATGCTATGAGAATCGGATTGCCATTACATTTGATGATGGACCTAAAGGGAAAATAACAGAAGAATTATTGGACGGATTAGAGGAACGTGGCGTGAAAGCTACGTTCTTTTTAATTGGAGAATCTGCCGAAAAGTATCCGGAAGTTGTAAAGAGAATGTATGATGCAGGTCATTTGATAGGGAGTCATACCTATTCGCATGTAAAGTTATGTGATATGAGCACAGAGAATGCGTTAGAAGAAATTAAAAAGGCAAATTCTGCCATCGAAGGAATTACAGGAGTTCGTCCGAAATATATTCGGCCACCTTATGGAATGTATTCAGAACAGTTGTTGATGTCGGTAAATACGACACCGGTGCTATGGACCGTAGATCCCAATGACTGGAACACGACCAATGCAGGAGCAGTGGTGAAAAAAGTTGTTTCGAAGGTGAAATGTGGAGATATTATTCTGTTACATGATATCTATCCTTCATCAGTTGCAGCAGCACTGGAAATTATTGATCAGTTGAAGGCAAAGGGGTATATTTTTGTGACTGTGGATCAGATACTACTGGATTGAGGATAAGCATCGTTCATAAGATTTATATTTGGCTATTGCTCTTGTATATGATAAAATAAAGTTAAATTTAGCATACTTTAGCCTTATGCTGTGACTGATTTTTGGGAGACAGCGAATGGTTTAAGCTTGAGAAATAAACATAAAAGAAGGAGGAAGACCAGAGTTTGTCTGGTTTGGATTATAGAATGAAATTAATATCATGGAACGTGAATGGAATAAGAGCTTGTGTACAGAAGGGATTTGAGGATTACTTTAAAAGTGAGGACGCAGATATCTTCTGTATTCAGGAGAGTAAGATGCAGGAAGGACAGTTGAAATTGGATTTCCCTGGATATTACCAGTACTGGAATTATGCTGTGAAGAAAGGGTATTCAGGAACGGCAGTTTTTACAAAGGAAGAACCAATCAGTGTAGTGAATGGCATTGGAATGGAAGAGCATGATCAGGAAGGAAGAGTGATTACTCTGGAATTCGAAAAATTCTACTTTGTGACAGTTTATACACCGAATTCTCAGAACGAATTGGCAAGATTAGATTATCGTATGAAGTGGGAGGATGATTTCAGAGCCTATTTAAAGGGATTAGATGAAAAGAAACCGGTAGTTGTCACAGGGGATATGAATGTTGCTCATGAAGAGATTGATATTAAGAATCCGAAGACCAACAGGAAGAATGCAGGATTTACAGATGAAGAGCGTGCCAAGATGACAGAATTGCTTTCAGCAGGATTTATAGATACATTTCGTTACTTCTATCCAGATCAGAAGGATATCTATTCCTGGTGGTCATATCGCTTCTCTGCAAGAGCAAAGAATGCAGGATGGAGAATTGATTATTTCCTCGCATCAGATCGATTAAAGGATGCATTAGTAGATGCGAAGATTCATACAGAAATCATGGGATCAGATCATTGCCCGGTAGAGCTGGATTTGGATTTGACAAAAATCTAGGGTTATAATGTCCTAGAGTTCATAAAGTTGAAATTGATGAAATAGTGAATAAAAGTTGCTGACTGTAATAGGATTGATATTTAGAGTGAAATCAATTCTGTAGAAATAAAGGATTAATATATTTAGAAATGGAGATGCACATGTATAAAACAGCGTATCAGGAAAATGCGAATGGATTGAAAAAATCAGACATTGTTCTTAAGAATGGTACCATTGTAAATGTATTTACAGAAGAATTGATACAGGCGGATGTGGCAATCTGTGGAGATATGATTGTAGGGATTGGCAAATATGAAGGAGAAAATGAAATTGATTGTACTGGCAAGTTTATTGCACCAGGATTAATAGATGCGCATATGCATATTGAGTCGAGCATGCTGACACCACAGGAATTGTCAAAGGTTCTGGTAATGGCAGGGACAACAACAATTGTTGCTGACCCTCATGAGATTGTGAATGTCAGTGGTGCAGAAGGTTTGGAGTATTTTCTGGAGTGCAGGAAAGAGATGCTGTCCAATACATTTTTCATGATTCCTTCGTCAGTACCTGCAACAGATGAAGATACCAACGGTGCTGGAGAGTTCCTGGCAAAAGACATGGAACCTTTTGTGGGACGAGAGGGTGTGATTGGCTTAGGAGAGACCATGCGCTTTATGGATGTGTGTGATGGAGAATCGCGTATGTCAGATAAGTTGAAGCTGTTTGCTGACAAGCATATTGATGGGCATGCTCCAGGAATTACAGGAAAATCAGTACAGGCATACCGCCTAGCAGGGGTGGAGAATGACCATGAATGTGCCCATAGAGAAGAAATGTTAGAAAAAATGCGTGCGGGATTTTCTATTTTGATTCGTGAGGGAAGTGGCGCAAAGAATCTTGAAGAATTAGTAACCACATTATTAGAGGAAAAGCTTCCTATGGATCAGTGTGGATTTTGTACAGATGATAAGCACGTTGAAGAGATTATTAAAGATGGACATATTAGTACCTGTGTTAGAAAAGCGATTCAGCTGGGAGTTCCGACAGCGAAAGCGTATAAGATGGCATCTATTCAGACTGCAAGAATGTTCGATTTAAAGCATATTGGTGCGGTGGCAGCAGGATTCAAGGCTGATTTGATGATTATGGACGATGTCAATGATGTTCGTCCTTCTATGATGATCAAGGGTGGGCGGCTGGTGGTGGACACGGTTCTTTCCAATCACGCATATATCCGTCCGTCGGCAAAGCTGATGGACACAGTACATTTTGAGACAATCACGTCAGATAAGCTGAAGCTGGAGTGCTGTAGAGGAGATAAAACAGGTGTGATTAAGATGCAGCCACATCAGTTGCTGACTACATATGAAGAGCTGGAGGTGCCAGTTGAGAGTGGTGCATTTCGTCCAGATGCTAAGTTTAATAAAATCTGTGTGGTTGAGCGTCATGGGAAGAATGGAAAGATATGCGTTGCACCAATTCTTGGATTTGGAATTCAACATGGAGCAATTGCGACTTCGGTCAGCCATGACTCTCATAATGTGATTGCAGCAGGGGATAATGATGAAGATATAGTTCTTGCAGTGAATGCACTAAAGGAGAGTAAGGGTGGATATGTAATCGCATCACAGGGGAAAGTTCTTCAGACACTTCCTTTGCCAATTAGTGGTTTGCTCAGTGACTTATCCTATCAGGAATTGGTAAGCAGATTGGAAGATATGATGAAAACAGCAAGAAGGCTAGGTGTTCAGGAAGATGCCGATCCGTTCATTACGCTTTCTTTCATGGCATTAACTGTAATTCCAGAGGTGCGCATTACGGAGCGCGGACTGGTGAGAGTGATATAGGCTGGCGCATACTTTAAGAAACGTAGATAGTTTTACAATGACCTAATAAATTACAGGATAAGCGGGGAAGAGCAAGATGCACTATGTACAAGCGAAGGGAATCCTTTCAGCAAAAAATGTAAGAATAAATATTGACTTTCCTCTTGCAATTTCTCTCATAACATATTATGATTGTTAAGTATAAAATCAAATGCGATGAAGAAGAGGAGTATCTTTCCAACGCTGTTAGAGAGAATGGTTCATGGGCTGAAAGACCATTTCAGAGAGTAGAAAGAGAAGGTAGCTTTGGAGCAGTATAACTGAAAATAAAGTATCAGGTATGGATTCGAATATATAAGAATGTGTTGAATCAATATTGAAGAGAATAAAAAGTAGGTTATATCGGAGTGATTCACGTTAACGAATCAAGAGGATTATAGAGTGTAGGATCCGAAGCCATTGATTGAAAGATTCGGACATTTTGTAATTGAACAAAGGTGGTACCGCGTATATAACGCCCTTTGCAGACGTAAGCTTTTTGCTATGCTGCAAAGGGCTTTCTTAATTGTTACAATAGCCATGATTGACAGTTGTTATGAAGAAAACGCATCGTGGTGTATAAAAAAGTTATTAGCTATGAAAGGGAAACAATTATGAGCAAAGAATTAGAAAAGAATTACAATCCTGCCGACATTGAAGACAGATTGTATCAGAAGTGGCTGGATAAGAAGTATTTCCATGCAGAAGTAGACAGAAGCAAGAAACCATTTACCATTGTGATGCCACCTCCAAATATTACAGGTAAGCTTCACATGGGTCATGCATTAGATAACACGATGCAGGATATCCTGATTCGTTTCAAGAGAATGCAGGGGTTTGAAGCTCTCTGGGTTCCAGGAACTGACCACGCAAGTATCTCTACAGAAGTTAAGGTTACCAATGCATTAAAGGATGAGGGGATCGACAAGCATGAGCTTGGAAGAGAAGGCTTCTTAAAGAGAACATGGGAGTGGAAAAAGGAATACGGCGGAACGATTACAGGTCAGTTAAGAAAGATTGGTTCTTCTTGTGACTGGGATCGAGAAAGATTCACCATGGATGAAGGCTGTTCAAAGGCTGTTCAGGAAGTATTCATTAATCTCTATGAAAAGGGAATGATTTACAAGGGCTCTAGAATTGTTAACTGGTGTCCTGTATGTAACACTTCTATTTCTGATGCTGAGGTTGAGCATGAAGAGCAGGCTGGACATTTTTGGCATATCAACTATCCAGTAGCTGGCGAAGAAGGAAGATTCGTAGAAATTGCAACAACTCGTCCAGAGACATTACTTGGTGATAGCGCATTAGCTGTGAATCCAGATGATGAAAGATATACAGATTTAATTGGAAAGATGGTTGAACTTCCATTAACAGACAGACAGATTCCAATTATTGCTGATCCATATGTAGATAAGGAATTCGGTACTGGTGTTGTTAAGATTACACCTGCACACGACCCTAACGATTTTGAGGTTGGTAAGAGACATAATCTTCCAGAAATCAACATTTTAAATGATGATGCTACCATCAACAATCTTGGTGGAAAATACGCTGGAATGGACAGATATGAAGCAAGAAAGGCTATGGTAGCCGATCTTGATGCATTAGGACTTCTTGTAAAGGTTGAGGACCACGTTCATAATGTTGGTACACATGATCGTTGTAAGACAACAGTTGAGCCAATGATTAAGCAGCAGTGGTTCGTTAAGATGGATGAGCTGATTAAGCCAGCCATTGAAGGCGTTAAGAATGGTGACATCGAATTAATGCCAGCATCGATGGATAAGACATACTTTAACTGGACAGATAATATCAGAGACTGGTGCATCTCACGTCAGTTATGGTGGGGACATCGTATTCCTGCATATTACTGTAAGGATTGTGGACAGATGGTTGTTGCTGATGAAGAGATTCATGAGTGTCCAAAGTGCGGAAGCAACAATATGGAACAGGATCCAGATACATTGGATACATGGTTCTCATCAGCATTGTGGCCTTTCTCAACACTTGGTTGGCCAGAGAACACAGAAGAATTAGATTACTTCTATCCAACAGACGTACTGGTAACTGGATATGATATTATCTTCTTCTGGGTAATCAGAATGATTTTCTCGGGATATGAGCATATGGGTAAGAAGCCATTCTCTAAGGTATTATTCCACGGCCTTGTAAGAGATTCACAGGGACGTAAGATGAGTAAGTCTCTTGGAAATGGTATCGATCCTCTTGAAGTGATTGACAAGTATGGTGCAGATGCACTACGTTATACATTGATCACAGGAAATGCTCCTGGAAACGATATGCGTTTCTACTGGGAGAGAGTGGAAGCTAGCCGTAACTTTGCAAACAAGGTATGGAATGCTTCCAGATTTATCATGATGAATGATCCTGATAATAAGATCAAGGCAACAGATGCACAGCCAGAAAACCTCACAGCAGCTGATAAGTGGATTCTTTCAAAGATGAATAATCTTGTAAAAGAAGTTACAGATAATATGGAGAAGTACGATCTTGGTATTGCTGTTGCAAAGCTCAATGACTTTATCTGGGAAGAGTTCTGTGACTGGTATATCGAGATGGTAAAACCTCGTCTTTACAACGATGAGGATACCACGAAGACAGCAGCAATCTGGACATTAAAGAAGGTATTGATCGATGGATTAAAGCTTCTTCATCCATATATGCCATTCATTACAGAGGAAATCTTCTGCAATATTCAGGATGAAGAGGAATCTATTATGATTTCTAATTGGCCAGTTTACAGCGAAGAGATGCATTTTGCTGATGATGAAGTTGCGATTGAGACAATCAAGACAGCAGTTCGTAATATCAGAAATGTACGTGCGGACATGAATGTTGCACCTAGCCGTAAAGCAAAGGTATTCGTTGTTTCTGAAAATGCATCTATTAGAGATATATTCGAAAATGGTAAGGTGTTCTTTGGAACATTAGGTTATGCAAGTGAAGTTGCAGTTCAGGCTGACAAGGCTGGTATTCCAGATGATGCGGTATCAACGGTGATTCCAGAAGCAGTCATCTATATTCCATTTGCGGAATTGGTTGATATTGAGAAGGAAATCGAACGTCTGAAGAAAGAAGAAGGACGTTTGAATGGAGAAATCAAGAGATGTAACGGAATGTTGAACAACGAGAAGTTTACATCAAAGGCTCCAGCAGAAAAGATTGACGAAGAGAAAGAAAAGCTTGTAAAATATACACAGATGTTAGAGCAGGTAACAGAGAGACTTCAGACACTTACGAAGTAAGATGAAAGGAGATATAATTATGGCAGATTCAAATATGCATTCTATTCCTTATACACAGTTCTCAATGGAGATGAGAAGTGGTAAGGTGATTAAGATCGATGATGGTTTTACGAACCTTTTAGGCTATACAGATGAAGATGTTGCGAATGGTTTGGTATTTAAGCAGTTCGTTCCAAGCATTGAATATGATGAGATTATTTCAGAGTTAAGAGAGCAGTTTATTGCCAAGAGATATGCATGCTATCAGCATCAGGTAGTTTCTAAGACAGGAGAAACATTAGAAATCGTTTCCTTCTTTACGATTCAGAATAAGCTTCTGAATGGACACAGAGTCTTAGAGATTTCTATCGCAGATATTACAAACATTATGAAATAATGAATGTATTACTACAGCCAGCAGTTTTGAAGAAAATTGTTGGCTGTAAGTATATAGAAAGAAGAGATTAAGAAAATATGAATAAATTATGGAATACATTTGTGAATAATATGAGCTTTGTAGCCATATCAATTCTTTTGATGGTTGTTGTATTCTTGATAGCAAGAGGCAGTGAAATCCTTATTGAAAAGAAGACACATGTGAAGTTCTCATCAGAGAAAACGAAAATCAATAAGATGGTTATGATTGCGATGTTTTCAGCGATTGCGGTGGTATTGATGTATTTTGAATTCCCGATCACCTTCATAGCACCAGATTTTTATAAAATGGATTTCAGTGACATTCCAGCATTGATTGGGTCATTTATGTTGGGCCCGGTAGCGGGAGTAGTTATTGAGGCAGTGAAAGTTCTGCTCCATTTGTTTTTAAAGGGAACGACAACTGCATTTGTAGGGGATTTTGCTAATTTCATACTGGGATGTTTCTACATTGTTCCAGCAGGAATTATCTATCACATGCATAAGACTAGAAAGATGGCTATCGTTGCGCTGATTGTTGGTGGAGTGACGCTGATTATTTCAGGAACTTTGATGAATGCCTGGTATTTGCTTCCGAAGTATTCGGAACTTTATGGAATGCCAGTTCAGGGATTCATTGATGCAGGGCATAGTATTAACGCGTCTATTAGCAATGTGTTCTCTTTTGTAGCATTGGCTGTGGCACCATTTAATCTGATCAAATCGCTGGCAGATGGATTTGTGACAACGATTCTGTATAAGTACCTCAGTAAGCATCTGAAGGGATAAGGCGGCTGTGAACAGTAATGTGATAAGATAAAGTTCATACATATCATTTCGGTATGAATTGAAAAAAGAATGACAAAATAGAAAACTGATTTATGCATTTTTAAAAGAAATTGTATAATCAGTTTTTTTTTACGCATAATATTCCTGTAAAAGAAATGTTGGAGGAATAATACAGTGAAAAAATGTAAATGGATCGTTGTCGCAATGGTTATCGTATTAGTAGCCTGCTTCTGTATGGGCTGTGGATCAGAGAAGGATAAGGATAGTGGGAGTAATACTAATACAGGAACGATAGAGAATACTATCGACGATGGTGTGACACGATAGAATGCCGGAAGAGGGAGATGTGAAAAGTTCATGTCTTCCTCTTATTTTGCGTTGTAAATAAATAGGCACTTTGGTATAATAAAGCGGTATAATTTAAAATTTCTAATATTTGAGAAATTTGTGCGTGCAGTCTGGAATAAACAGGCTGAAGCAGGAATGGAGTATAATATGAAACATGGATTTATCA
This sequence comes from Lachnospira sp., assembly GCA_028693195.1. GTDB lineage: Bacteria > Bacillota > Clostridia > Lachnospirales > Lachnospiraceae > Lachnospira. Next base: position 5,794 of record JAQUVV010000038.1, on the reverse strand, counting down.
GAGCTGCAGCTATGACACCAGTAATAAGGGTGGCAGACTGTGATTATAATGTTGAAAAAATAAAGGAGTTGCTGGACGAGGCTAGTCAGAATCAAGCAGATCTGGTTGTTCTTCCAGAAATGTGCATTACAGGATATACATGTAATGATTTGTTCCTTCAGGAATTACTTCTGGATTCAGCCTTGAAGGGATTGGTAAGTATTGCAGATCATTCTAAGAAAATGGCAAAGATGTTGATTATGGTTGGTTTACCATTCATGTATCGTTCGAAGCTTTATAATGTCTGTGCAGCTGTGCAGAATGGAAAGGTACTTGGTCTGATTCCGAAAATGTGTATTCCAAACTACGGAGAATTTTATGAGAGACGTCAGTTTACACCAGGCTTCCATGGTTGTGTAGAAGTCGAAGTAAATGGAGAAAAAGTACCATTTGGAAGTGATCTGTTATTTGTCTCTGGTCAGATGAAGAATTTTATTGTTGGAGCAGAGATTTGTGAAGATTTGTGGACACCGATGCCACCAAGTGGTGGACATGCAATGGCGGGAGCGACAGTTCTTGTGAATTGTTCTGCAAGTAATGAGACCATAGGGAAGGATCAGTACCGTAAGGAATTGGTTAAGAGCCAGTCAGCAAGATTGGTGAGCGCTTATATTTATTCTACTGCCGGTGAGGGTGAATCGACGCAGGATATTGTCTTTGGTGGACATAACCTGATATGTGAGAATGGAACCTGTCTGGCCGAGTCACAGAAATTCGCAAATCAGAGTGTTTATGCTGATATTGACTTGGAACGTTTAGTGGCAGAGCGTCGCAGAATGACTACATTTATGGGGGGAACAGAGCAGGTATACACCAATGGACTCTCTGAAACTGTGGAGCAGGTGCGTGGATATGTGACAGTTCCTTTTGAAACAGATATGACAGATAAGGGATTACAGAGATTCTATGATAAGGCACCATTTGTTCCAGATGATATGAACGAGAGAAATCAGCGCTGCGAAGAAATCTTAGATATTCAGACATATGGATTGAAGAAGAGATTAGAGCATACAAAGTGTAAGAGTGCAGTCGTCGGAATTTCAGGAGGATTAGATTCTACGTTGGCATTACTGGTAACGGTAAGAGCATTTGATCTGTTAGGCATTGATAGAAGCTGTATCACCTGTGTTACGATGCCATGCTTTGGAACCACAGACCGCACTTACAATAACGCAGTAGATTTAACAAAGAAGCTGGGATGTACGTTACGAGAAATTAATATTCGAAAGGCTGTACATCAGCATTTTGAAGATATCGGACATGACGAAAGTGTTCATGATGTTACCTATGAGAATGGACAGGCAAGAGAAAGAACTCAGATATTAATGGATATAGCCAATCAGACCAACGGAATGGTCATTGGTACAGGGGATATGTCAGAGCTGGCATTAGGTTGGGCAACGTATAATGGAGACCATATGTCCATGTATGGTGTGAATGTTTCTGTTCCTAAGACGCTGGTTAGACATTTGGTAAAATATGCGGCTGATATCTGTGGAGATGAAACTCTGAGCAAGGTGTTGGAGGATGTATTAGATACGCCGGTCAGTCCGGAATTACTTCCGCCAGATGAGCATGGAAAGATTGCACAGAAGACAGAAGATCTTGTAGGCCCATATGAATTGCATGACTTCTTTATGTATCATATGCTGCGATTCGGAGTAAGACCAGAAAAGCTGTTTTGTATTGCTAAGATTGCATTTGCAGGCACATATGAGGATGCGGTGATTTATAAGTGGTTGCGCACGTTTACATGGAGATTCTTTGCACAGCAGTTTAAGAGATCTTGTCTGCCGGATGGACCAAAGGTTGGTTCCGTTGCAGTTTCACCAAGAGGGGACTTACGGATGCCAAGTGATGCGAGTTCAGCGATGTGGATGAAAGAATTAGATCAAATCAAGGAAGAAAATCACTTTTAATGAAATATGAAATGCTTGAATAAATCATTTATTGATATAAGGATATATTATTAGAAATGCAATATGAATAAATTTTATGGAGGTTTTGACAGAAATGGCGAAGACAACAAAGAAAGTAAATCATGCAGAAACGAATACAGAAGAGAAAATCATGACAAAGTATGACCGTAAGATGCAGAGAAGAAGAGAAGAGGCTTTAAAGGAAGCAAAGAAGAAGAAAGTTACTTTGGGAGTGCTTATTGCAATTTTGATTGCTGCAGTAATTGGTGGTTCCGTATGGGCATTTTCATCATATAACGCAATTCACAAGGAATATATTAAGGTGAATGGAGATTCTGTCAGTGGAATTGAATTTGATTTCTATTATGGAATCTCAAAGAATGAGAATTTATCACAGACTCTTTATGGAACTATGACATATGCGGATTATTACAAGTCATATCTGGGATATGATACGTCTAAATCAGATAAGAGCCAGGAATATTCTTCATCAGAAGGAAATAGTTGGTATGATTATTTTGCCAATAATACAGTTTCTACAATTAAGCAGTATAAAGCATTGATTGCAGATGCAGAGAAGAATGGATTTACCTATGATAATTTCGATGCGGATTATGAAACACTTCAGTCTGATATTCAGTCAGCAGCTGACGAAGCAGGAGTTTCCGTAAAGGAACAGTATAAGAGTGTTTTTGGAAGCCATGCAACTGAGAGTAACTTAAAGTCATATATTGAGACATATTTGAAAGCAGAAGCATATAAGGAAGAACTTCAGACGAAGTTAGCAGCATCAGATGATGAGGTTCAGACATATTACGAAGAGAATAAGAATACATACGATCAGGTGACATATAGACAGTTTACTGTAAAGGCAGAAACAGAAGGAGATGCAACAGCTCTTGCGGAAGCCAAGACGAAGGCAGATTCATTCCTGGCAGCAGTGACGGATGAAACAACATTTGCGGAACAGTGCAGAGCCTATGCAACAGGAGACGATGTAGAGACTTATGCATCAGATGATGGTTCTTTAAAGAAGGATACATATCAGTCATCAGTAGATACAGCAGCGTCAGAATGGGTATTTGACAGTGCTAGAGTTGAAGGTGATCAGACTGTCATTGAAGATCTGGATAATAACCAGTATATCGTGCTTTATTATGTGAGCAGAATGTATGATGAGAGTAATAATGAAACAATTGCCAGCACACTGTTGAATCAGAGCTATAGTGAATTGATTTCCAGCTATACGGATTCAATGGAAGTTGATAATATTCATAATAGAATCAAGATGCTTTCAGAGTAAAACCCGATTTGATATGTGAGTTTGTGCTGCGTCAAACTTGCTGGGGAAGTGCTATAGAATACAGTCGCAGTATGGAGAGTAGTATTGTTTATTGATTTTAATAGATTTGAGTGTGCCATCTTTGATTTGGATGGTACACTGATTGATTCAACCAAGGTGTGGGAGCAGGTGGATATTGATTTCCTTGCACGAAGAGGAATTCCAGTTCCAGATGATTATATTCAGGAAATTAAGCTTCATAACTTTGAAACAGGGGCAGTTTATACGGTGAACCGTTTTGGCTTGAATGAGAACCCTGAGGATATTGCAAAAGAATGGTTTGATATGGCCATTGAGCAGTATGCGAACCACATTCAATTAAAACCATATGCAAAGGAGTTCCTGTACGAATTGAAAGAGCAGGGAATGAAGCTGGCATTGGCAACCTCATCAGATCGGACTTTGTTTGAACCCTGCCTAAAAAGAAATGAAATTTATGATTTGTTTGACTGCTTTGTACAGACTTCGCAGGTGAGTCGTGGAAAAGAATTTCCAGATGTATATGAATTGGCAGCAAGAACCTGTGAGACTGAGGTAGACAAGTGCATGGTGTTTGAGGATATTCTTGGAGCAGTCAAGGGAGCAAAGCAAGGTGGATTTTATACTGTGGCTGTAGCAGACGAAGCATCAGAAAAGGACCGGGAAGAAATACTTCGTCAAAGTGATGCATTTTTACACGATTACGTGTCTATTATGCAGGATTTGATACTGTAATTCTTTCAATAATCATATATACTTTCTAATAAGAGAAGGGCATATGATTGATCATAGTTTTGAAACTATCACAACTGTGTGCATAAAGAGAGGGGGAATCCTTTATGAGTACATTTCATACAATATGTCTTGCCTGTATGATTATTGGCATTGCAATTCCGTTTTGCAGTATTGTTCTGAATCTGTTTGATGGATTTGCGGATTTTATATCTATTGATTTGCTTCAACTGGATTTCGGAGGAGACTTCTATCTTGACTTTCTTCCTTTTTCTGTAAATAGTATTTGTCTGGGGGCTTTATTATTCGGAGGCTTCGGATTACTGTTTGAACATAAGATGCCTTTTGTTGCATTAGTAATTGTAGGAATTCTGATTGCGTATGTGGCAGCGGTCATACTGCAGTCCGCGGTTGGTAGATTGAAGCGGATAGAGAATTTTGCTGCAGATAAAAGCGAAATTCTGTTGAGGGAAGGTGTGGTATCGAACACAATTCCTATGGACGGTGTTGGTGCAGTCAGTGTTGAAACTAGTTCAGGTTCAAATGTATCTTATCCAGCCAAAGCATTTGACGGGAAAGAAATCAGACAGGATAAGAAAGTGAAAATCCTTCGATTTGAAGGGGATTACTTAATTGTTCAGAGTTCCACTTACCTGGAAGAGAAGTATCAATGATGTATGATGGATAAATACGATGTCGGGTAGGCATCTATTTATATATGTCTGAGTAGTATAGGTTTATTAGTATTCCGAAATGACAGAGAGACAGTGAAAAATCAGGAAGTCGTGATAGGGATATGAAGGATAAACCATCAGACACAAAGAGTGAAAAATCTTATACGATAATTTTTCACTCATACAAGTTTGAGCTGCGCACAAACTTGAGCCATTAGCTGGCTCCTGAAAATACAGTCGCAGCATGAGGCTAAAATATGAATATGGGATTAGGTAAAGGAGGAGAAAGATGACATTGGATAGTAATTTAATTGTGATCATCGCAGTTGTGATCGGTATTATCTTAATACTGACAGTAATCCTTAGAATGTGGAAAAAAGTGCCACAGGACAAGGCAGGTGTTGTTACTGGTATGAAGAAGAGAGTGATCACCGGTGGTGGTGGACTTGTCATTCCAGTATTTGAGCGAATTGATTACATTTCACTGGGAAATATTCCACTGAGTGTTGCTACAAGAAGTTCGTTATCAAGCCAGGGCGTTCCAATCAGCGTTATTACAACCGCAGTAATTAAGGTTCGCAATGAGAAAACAAGCATCTTAACAGCTATTGAGCAATTTACAGGAAGAAATGAAAAAGAAATTGTAGATAATATTCAGAGTACAGCTATTGCGGTACTGGAAGGTAAGTTAAGAGAAATTATCGCAACGATGACAATCGAGGAACTGTACCAGAAGAGAGAGGAATTCTCATCTAAGGTTCAGGAGGTTGTTGGTACAGAACTTGGAAACATGGGATTGGAAGTAAAGAACTTTACAATCACAGATATTTCTGATGAGAACGGATACATCAAGGCTCTTGGTGAAGGTATGATTGCCCAGAGAAAGAAAGATGCTGAAATCCAGAAGGCAGAGGCTGCAAGAGATATGCAGATCAAGACTTCGGAGGCACGACAGGAAGGTGAATCTGCCAGATTGAAGGCTGAGGCAGACATCGCTCAGGCAGCCAAGGACAAGGCAGTACAGGAAGCAAGCTACAAGCAGGAGCAGGAAACAGCTCAGGCAAAGGCTGAACTTGCACATGATATCCAGAATAACATTACGCAGAAGG
>JAQUVV010000280.1 GCA_028693195.1 Lachnospira sp. | reverse complement strand
GCAGTTGTTAAGGCAATTGAGACCGTGGATGCATGCGTTGGCAGAGCAGTAGAAGCTGTTAAGAAGGCAGATGGTGTGATGTTTATCTGTGCTGACCACGGTAATGCAGAACAGCTTGTTGATGAGAAGGGTGAACCATTCACAGCGCATACAACAAATCCAGTTCCATTCATCCTTGTGAACTATGATGAAGCTTATACATTAAAAGAAGACGGACGTCTGTGTGACATCGTTCCTACGTTAATTGATGTAATGGATATGGAAAAACCAGCAGAGATGACTGGGGAATCATTACTGATCAAGAAGTAAGATCCATGTTATTGAATTAGAAATAAGCCATATATGAAAAGACCAGGTAACGTATTGTGAGAATTTAATCTCTAAGATATACTGCCTGGTCTTCTGATTTATACTTTTTATTCCATTTCTTAAAAAGTATGGTAAAATAATAAATAGGAATAAAGGGTGCGGAGGCAAATCTATGAATGAAGCAGCAAGGAAAATCTTGAATCGATTGTCGGCGGGCGGAATAGAACTGGAGAGCTCGAGAAAGTTTGCAGATTTAAAGGCGATAGATCCATTGAAAATATTTCGACATACAATTGATTATAAAATAGATAATTATGGACATGAAATCCCTGCTAGGATATATTTCCCTACATCGAAGGCGATGGATGATGAGGGGGATGGACTTCCAACACTGCTGTTCTTTCATGGAGGCGGCTGGGTCACAGAGAGCGTGGAAAATTATAATAAGGTTTGTGCAAGACTGGCACAGGCAACGGATCATCTAGTTATTTCAGTTGATTACAGGTTGGCACCAGAACATCCCTTTCCGACAGGATTGGATGATTGCTATACTGTGGCGCGAGAAGTATTTCGAACAGGACTTGCTTTGGGAATCAATCCTGACAAGATTACATTAATAGGAGATAGTGCGGGTGGAAATCTGGTATCGGCGGTATCACTTCTTGCTACTAAGAGAAAGGATTTTAAGCCGAAGAGACAAATCCTGATTTATCCGGTGGAGAATAATGATTACAGCGAGAATTCCCCTTATGAATCGGTTCAAACAAATGGGGAAGACTATTTTCTAACTGCGAAGAAGATGCAGGATTATGTGAATTTATATATACAGAATGAAGCGGATTTGAATAATCCATTATTTGCACCATTGCTTAGCGAGGATGTTTCAAATCAACCAGATACATTGGTGATTACTGCAGAATTAGATCCTTTAAGAGATGAGGGGGAAGCATACGCAGAGAAGCTTTTGAAAGCAGGCAATTACGTAGTTCAAAAGCGAATTCATAATGCAGTACATGGCTATTTTGGATTAGGGGTAAAGTCAACATTTCTTATGGAAACATTTAAAGAAATCAATGCATTCTTACAAGATCGTGAAGAACATCTATTAGTAAAGGAACAGGAACTAAGTGGAGAGCAGGAATCTGAATAAATAGAAAATGATTGTGACTGGCCATGTATTGAACAGCTTTGAAAAGCAAGAATTGTAACGTGTGAAAGAGGCAGGAGAGTGCTATGGAGAATTGGAGATCAATTGATAATACAGGAAAAATATTTCCAGCGACAAGTAATCGGAGAGATACCCGTGTGTTTCGCTTGTACAGTGTATTGAAGGAAGATGTAGATGAAGAAGTGCTGCAGAGAGCATTGGACAAAACAATTGAGAAGTATCCTCTTTTTCTTTCAGTTATTCGTAAAGGATTTTTTTGGTATTATTTAGAGAAAAGTGAACTAAAGCCAATTGTAACACAGGAGAGTAAAGCACCGTGTTCCAGCATATATATCCGAGATCAGAAAAGTCTGCTTTTTGAAGTGACCTATTATAAGAATAAGATTAACTTTGAAGTTTTTCATGCATTGACGGATGGGACAGGGGCTGTGGAATTCATTCGAGAGTTGACAAAGAATTATATTTGTCTGAAACATGATATTACGGATGTGGTTCTTGGGGATGAATTCTCGACGGAAGGTGATTACGAGACAGACAGCTTTGATAAGTATTATGAAAACCTCAAAGAACCTGTAAAGGAGAAACAGCCGAAGACATATCAGATTCATGGGATGCACTGTGAACCTGGCACAATGAAGTTGGAAGAGCATGTATTCTCTACATCAGAGCTGCTTGCAAAGGCGAGAGAGTTCGATGTTTCAATTACGGTTTTTTTGACAGCGGCTTTAATCTGTGCAATTCACCAAGAACGAAATGTTAGAAATAAGAGGCCTATTGGAATTATGATTCCTGTCAATTTAAGAAAGTATTTCCCTTCAGATACTATGATGAATTTCTTTGGCTGGATTTCACCATATCATGATTTTAGAAGTGAGGGGAATCGCTTTGAGGATGTTGTGCTTTCAATTAAGAATCGCTTTAAAGAGGGGCTTGAACGAGATAAAGTTTTGTCTAGAATGAATAAGCTGGTGAAAATCGAAAAAAATCCATTGCTTCGAGGAATTCCGCTGGAATTAAAGATTATATTAATGAGACTTGCCGCAAGCATGTCGACAGATGGAATTACAGCCGTATATTCTAATATTGGTGCATTAAAGCTTCCAGATGAGATTGCAGAGTTTGTAGACCGCTTTGGTTTCTTTGTCAGTACACCGAAGATGCAGATGTGCAGCTGTTCATTTGAAGATTCATTTACAGTGAGCATTACATCTGCCTATGAAAATGAAAATATTCAGAGAAATTTTGTTCGTATTTTAAAATCCATAGGGATTGAAGAGCAGCAAAAGGAAACAGAATACCCGAAGGAAGCTGTAAAACCATATAAAGGATTGATATTCGTTAAGATATTTACATTCGCGATGATTGCATTGACGGTTATTACATTTTCCATTCATTATATGGTTCGTCCTGCAAATCATTGGGCATTGTATACGATGTTTGGTGCGCTTTGCATGTGGTTTGTCAGTATCATAGGATATTTTAAGCGAAAGAATTTATACAAGAATGCTATATGGCAGCAAATATTAGTGCCATTAATCTGCTTGGTCTGGGATATTGTTACAGGATGGAATGGCTGGTCTCTTGCTTTTGTATTCCCAGGAGTTAATGCAGTGAGTTTGATTTCACTTTTTGTTATCAGTCTGATTCAGAAGGAAGATGTTAGAAAGAATATGATATATTTCTTGATGAGCGCATTCTTTGGAGTGATTCAGTTTTTAGTTGTTCTGCTAAAGTGCCTGGCATTTCCATATATTGCACTGCCGGGTTCTATACCAAGCTTCTTGTGGATAGTGGGCATGGTTCTATTTATGTGGTCAGATGTGAAACATGAAGTTATGAAGAAGTTCCATA
>JAQUVV010000037.1 GCA_028693195.1 Lachnospira sp. | reverse complement strand
TCTTCTGAATGAAATTTCTAATCTTGCATTCAAGAAAACAGTACAGACAATCGTTTACTTACCTCACTTTATGTCATGGGTAGTAGTAGCTTCTATCTTCAGAATGCTCTTCTCAGTTAATGCATCCGGTGTTGTAAATAATATCTTAATTAATATGGGACTTGTAGACCCTCAGAACCCTATATTCTTCTTAGGTGATGTGAAGTATTGGACAGGATCCTACTTCTTCATCAATGTATGGAAGGATACAGGATGGGGAACAATTCTTTTCCTTGCTACATTATCAGGTATCAGTCCAGATCTTTATGAGGCTGCCCAGATTGATGGTGCTAACCGTTGGAAGAGATTGATTTACATCACATTCCCAGCGCTGGCTAATACAATTATTACTGTATTCATTCTGAATCTTGCTAAGGTTATGAACCTTTTCGAATCAGTATTCGTATTGCAGAATCCAGCTACTTATGATGTATCTCAGGTTTTACAGACATACGTATACAACAAGACATTCCAGAGTGGTGGTGCATCCGATTATGGTTACACAACTGCAGTAGGTTTGTTTAAATCATTTGTAGGTATGATATTGGTACTCGGATGTAACTTTGCAAGTAAGAAAGTCCGCGGACGTGGTATCGTATAAGGAGGGATTATATAATGAGTGAAAAACAGCAGCCTAATGATCAGGGCATAGTAGTAAGAAAAAAGAAAAAGAAATTTAAAGTCTTTCCTATCGTTAATGTAATCCTGTTCCTCTTGATTTCAGCTATGATTATCATTCCTATCTGGAAGGTAATCGTCGATTCATTGGATGCAGTTGCAAGTTACGGAATGAGAGCATGGCCTCAGAGATTCACATGGGAAGGCTATAAGATTATCGTAAGTAATATTTCATTATACAGACCATTCTTAATTTCATGTTTGGTTACTGTAGCCGGTACATTTATCGGTTTGTTAGTATCTACTTTAGGTGCTTACGTATTGATTCAGTGGGAGATGCCAGGAAGAAACTTCTTCGCTTACATGCTTCTCTTCACTATGATTTTCGATGGTGGTATGATTCCTAAGTACCTGGTAATGCAGGATCTGCACTTACTGGATACATTATGGGCAGTATTATTACCATTGGGTATCAATGTATATAACTTAGTATTGATGAGAAACTTCTTCGAAGGTATTCCAGAGTCATTGTTCGAAGCTGCATCTATTGATGGATGTTCACCTATGGGAACATTCTTCAAGATTGTGCTTCCACTTTCAAAGGCAGCTCTTGCATCAATCGGTTTGATGTTCGCTGTTACATTCTGGAACGATTACACAAACTTCAAGATTTATGTAACAAAGAATAAGTTATTCAACTTCCAGATTAAGTTGCGTAACATGGTTGTATCTAACGATGTACCTGATGATGGTACAATTGATTCTAACACAATCACAAATGCAGCCGTAATCGTAGCAATTATTCCATTTGCTATCATCTACCCATTCTGCCAGAAGTACTTCGTACAGGGCGTTAACGTAGGTGCCGTTAAAGAATGATCGCGTAAACTACGAGAAGATTATAAAACAAAGAAAGAACTCTCATGCAAGCTTGCTTGCAAGGAGAGTTCTTTCTTTGTTTTTACAAGCGACGACAGTCGCGTGTCGATTGAGCATAGCTCAATCGACTATCTTCTCGTAGTTTCGTACGTAGTGGGAGCCACGACAAACTCTAATAAGTTCAATCTAGCATAATTCAGCCCGATAGCGAAGCGCCTCGGGCGTCCGGGAACCCAAAAGAATCTCCCATCTAGCACAATTCAGCCCGATAGCGAAGCGCCTCGGGCGTCCGGGAACCCAAAAGAATCTCCCATCTAGCACAATTCAGCCCGATAGCGAAGCGCTTCGGGCGTCCGAGAACACCAAAAGAATCTCCCATCTAGCACAAGCTAGCCCGACAGCGAAGCGCCTCGGGCGTCCCCCTAACATAAACAGTAAAAAACACTTCAAATCCCTCTATTTATGTAGCAAAATAGACTTTTATAAGGTATAATTATCTAAGTTGTGTATGGGCCTGTCTTTATAGTAATTAGACAATGAAAAGACAAATGAAACATACATATATAACAAATAAAAAAGTAAAAATGGAATGAAAACAAAATACAAGGGGGATTAATATGGGTACATTAAAAGATGCAATATATCTCGAGAATCTTGCAGAAGTAAAACGAATCCTGGAAGATAAACCAGAAGTCATAGATCAAAAAGATGAAAATGGCGTGTTAATGGCATTTCTTGCAGCAAAAACGGGTAACCTAAAGCTTGTACAATATATCGTAGAGTATTCACGCGCCAGTATGAATATCTATGATAATAATCATAAAAATATGCTTCACTATGCAGCAATGTCAGGGAATGTAGATACATGTAGATATCTTGTGGAACGTGTGGGTTTATCCCCATTATCTGGTGATCAGAATCTTCTAACACCATATGAAATCGCACATAATAACCGATTCTTTGAACTGGAAAGTTATTTTGAAGAGGTGACAGGTGCACCATTATCTAAGATGTATCATAATCCTATTAGGACAGGATTTTATCCAGATCCGTCTATTGTAAGAGTAGAAGATACATATTACATGGTGAATTCCTCATTTATCTATTATCCATGTATACCAGTGTCTATGTCCAAAGACTTAATCCATTGGAAAATCATAGGATATGCAATTACGAATCCAGACTGGACGAATATTGATCATCTAGAAGGTGGTAGAGGATATTGGGCACCAGATATTTCCTACTATGAAGGAAAGTTCTATATTACAGCTACCTATCGTATGAATGACGATGGAAATGTATATCGTAAGCAGATTGTGGTTAGTTCGGAAAATCCAGAAGGGCCATATAGTGAACCAGCAATTATTGATGAGGATGGGATAGATCCATCCATCTTTAATGACGAAGATGGTAGAAGATATATGCTCTTAAATCGTGGAGCAAGAATCTTTGAATTGAATAAAGAGGCCACGAAGCAGATTTCAGATGCAAAGCTGCTTTATTACGGAGACCATAAGAGAGCACCAGAGGGACCACATTTGTTGAAAAAAGATGGATATTATTATCTGTTTGAAGCAGAGGGAGGAACAGGCCCAGGACATCGAATTACAGTATCAAGGAGCAAAGAGTTGATGGGACTTTATACACCATGCCCATATAATCCAATTATGAGACAAAGTGATGAAGGTGCGATTATTCAGCGATGTGGACATGGAAAGCCAGTTCAGACACAGAATGGTCAGTGGTATATGGTATATCTCTGTGGAAGAAAGATTGGCGAAGGATACAGTATCTTAGGTAGAGAGACGGCATTAGACCCAATCACATGGACAGCAGATGGATGGCCGATTGTTAACAATTTGGATGGACCAAGTGCACTTCAGATTAAACCGGATTTACCAGAGACAGTATGGGAATCAAGTCAGAGCGATGATTTTAATGAAAGCTTCTTGAGCACAGACTGGACATTTCCAAGGGTACCAGAAGCAGATGGAATTGAACTGAAGTCTTCTTTCGTAAGAATTAAGGGAAGCAGGGCAGATTTGAATTCTATGGAATCAAGAAACATTCTGTTACGCAGACAGCAGGATTTTAAGTTTTCAGTGGAATGTAAGATGAAGATGCCAGAGCTTTATCCAGGGCAGAATGCGGGATTGACTTGTTATTATGATGAGAATACATACATGAAATTCGGAATTTTCGCAACACAGGAAGAGAATCCAAGACTGGTGGTTAAAGTACAGGAAGTAATTGGAGATGAAGTGAAAGAATCTGGAGAATTTCTTGTGAATCCAAAAGAGAAATTCCTCTACTTTAAAATTGATACCAATTATCTGTCTAGAACCTGTTATGTTGGATATCATGAGAATGAATATGTAAAAGTAGCATTCTTAGACAATGTATATTACCTCTGTGATGAGGGACTAAGAAAAGGTAAGCGATTTACAGGGGCAATGATAGGAATGTATGCATATGCAGGAAACTTTGGAAGTCAGTATATTGACCACAATGGAAATCCGGGCAGCGATGTCATGTATGCAGAATTTGATTATTTTAACTATATTCCACAATAGGGAGGAACACACATTGAAAAGAGATAAAGAATTAGAAAAGATATTGGCGGAAAGCATCAAAGATGTAACCATCAATCTTCATGAATCAAAAAATTATGAAGAGCAGATTGAGAAATCTGCGCTATTATCTGCATCAAGTAAGATGTACAGAGAAGTAAAGGACGATTTTTATAAGATATTTACAGTAAACAGCCTGAGTGCAATTATTGAAAATGCATCATTTCAGGAAGTATTGTCGTACATGGCAGGAGAGGCACTTTTCTTTGCATATGATCAAACTGGTGATGAGCGTTATAAGAATTTCATCTGCGAGTTAGCTGAGAAGCTTTTAAAAAAGACAAGAAATAGTGATGGGGTGTTTGCAGGCAATGATGAAGCTAAGGAAACAGACTTATCAGATGCTTATGAGAAGCTACCGTTCTACATGAATTATGAGACAAAGTTTGGTGGAAAAGAGCATTATAGCGATGTTGTAAAGCAGTATCAGGCAGTTAGAGCGGCAAAGAGATGTGAGAAGTGTGGATTATATAATAACAATTCAGATCTTGAAGTTGCATTATATATGGCATCTATGATTGATACGATGGAAGTCACTGATCAGCCAGTTTATGAGATTTTTGCTGGAGTAAAGGAGATTTTCAAGGAGACATTTGCTGCATTAAAAGAACAGGGAAAATTAGGTACAGCAGAGGAATTAAAGGAAGATCAGCTGACAGCAAAGCTGGTATTGTTATATGCATTACTGAAGGGCTGCAGAATGAAGGCAATTCTTTCTGAGAAGTATGAGGAAGAGCTAAACAGGATGACAGAGCAGGCATTTTCAATGTTGAAAGCACAGGGAAAAGCTGTATTCAAAAATCACCATATGCTCCTTGCTGCAACAATGATGGCATATGCGGAGAGCATTAAGGAACGTTCATATCAGGTGTATGGCAGAAATAAGGGAGGCGCAATATGGAGTTAAAATTGGTGAATGTCACAGGCAGAAGCGCTGTGGTAGAATTGACGGAATCAGGAAAGTACTACACAGAAAAACAGTTTGAAATATATGTAAATGGAAACAAGTATATGGATAGTGATAAGGTTATTACATCAATTTATGGCTTGAATCCGGATACAGAATATCAGATTAGTGCGGTATATGATGGCAAGAACATCGATGCGGTGACAGCAAAGACAAATTATGAATATGTAACATTAAATGTACGTGATTTTGGTGCATATGGAGATGGAGAGCATGATGATACCAATGCAATTCAGTGCGCTATTATGGCATGTCCAAAAGATTCCCGCGTATTAGTACCTGAGGGTGTTTTTAAAATATCAAGCCTTTTCTTAAAAGACGATTTAACTTTAGAACTTGCGAAGGACGCAGTTCTTTCAGCATTTACAGAAAGAGAGAAGTTCCCGATTCTTCCTGGAACAATCGAGTCATATGATGAGACGAAGGAATACAACTTAGGTTCATGGGAAGGAAATCCTTTGGATACATTTTCAGCGATTCTGTGTGGAATCAACTGTAATAATGTCGTAATTACAGGAGAGGGAACCATTGATGGATGTACATCTTTTGAGAATTGGTGGGATAACTGTAAGATTAGAGATATTGCTTGGAGACCAAGATTATTCTTTATCAATCATTGTAATCATGTAACCATGCATGGTATTACAGTGCAGAATTCTCCATCATGGACAATCCATCCATATTTCAGTAATCATCTGAAGTTCATCGATGTGAAGATTAAGAATCCTGCAAATTCTCATAATACAGATGGTCTCGATCCAGAGAGCTGTCAGGATGTTCTTGTTTTAGGAACATATATTTCGGTAGGAGATGACTGTATTGCAATTAAATCAGGAAAGATTTATATGGCTCAGAAGTATCAGACACCTACATCGAATATGATTGTCAGACAATGCTGCATGCGAGATGGACACGGTGCGGTTACGGTTGGCAGTGAAATCGCAGCAGGAGTAAAGGATGTTCATATTAAAGACTGTATCTTCATGAACACAGATAGAGGTCTTCGTGTGAAGACAAGAAGAGGACGTGGTAAATTATCCGTACTTGATGATATATCTTTTGAGAATATTGATATGGATAACGTAATGACACCGTTTGTTGTCAATAGCTTCTATTTCTGCGATCCAGATGGAAAGACAGAATATGTTGGAACCAATCAGCCACTTCCAGTAGATGATAGAACACCTTCTATTAAGAGATTAACATTCAAGGATATTAAGGCAACAAACTGTCATGTAGCAGGTGCCTATATCTGTGGTCTTCCGGAAAGTAAGATCGATAGACTGACATTCGAGAATATTGATTTTGATTATGCAAAAGAGGCAAAATCAGGAGTTGCTGCGATGATGCTCGCATGTAAAGAAGGAAGCAAGCAGGGACTTGTTGTCAGCAACATTAATGAATTAGTGTTGAAGAATGTGAATATTAACGGATGTGACGGAGATGCAATTGTCCAGGACAACGTAGATCAGATTATTCAAGAGTAATAGATATCATATAAGTAAATAAAGCCATGTGCGATACAATAAAGTGTGGCGCATGGCTTGAACTATGTGTTTGATTTTAGAATGGAGATATATCATGAATTTACATGCACCGAAGGGAATTGATGTGGAAAATTGGTTCATTGAATGCTATCGAAAGCATAAAGGACATCCAATGAAGATTCTCTTAGGATTATATAAGGGAAATTATAATAAGTTCTTTCTAGCAGTTGTATTCTTTTTAATTAAGCATTGCCCCGTGTGGGTGCTGCCAATTATTACAGCAAATATTATTAATGATGTGACTTCGGGAGCCCCGGAAACCTATCGAAATATCATTATTCAAGCGATTATCATGGTGGGACTCATAGCGTTAAATATTCCGACCAATTATATGTATACTAGATATAAATCTTTGGCGACAAGGTATGCTGAAACAGGACTTCGTAAGGCGTTGGTTAGAAAGCTTCAGCAGTTATCAATTTCTTATCATAAGGAGACACAGTCAGGACGATTGCAATCCAAGATTATGAGAGATGTGGAGGCGGTAGAAACGTTGTCCACACAGATGTTCTTAAGCATCTTAAATATTGCTTTGAACATTATCATTGCTTTGTCAGTTACGGTTACTAAGAGCGGTGTCGTTTTCGTATTCTTTCTGCTGACGACACCGATTGCAGCATTTACAATGGTGTTCTTTCGCGGGATTATGAAGAGAAGAAATTCAGAATTTCGTAAGGAAATGGAAGAGACCTCTGCACGTGTCATGGAAATGGTAGAATTGATTCCTGTAACTAGAGCACATGCCCTGGAGGAGGAAGAAGTTGAGAAAATGAGTGGACAGCTTTTTAATGTAGCAGAAAAAGGCTATAAGCTGGATGTCATTCAGTCGCTTTTTGGCTCTGTAGGCTGGGCGATTTTTCAGGTATTCCAGGTGATCTGTCTTGCATTTACAGGGTGTCTTGCATTGAAGGGAAATGTACTTCCTGGAGATATTACCCTGTATCAGAGCTATTTTGCAACGATTGTAGCGCAGGTATCTTCACTGATGTCACTGATTCCAACAATTGCCAAGGGTGTAGAGTCCGTGAATTCCATTGGAGAGGTCCTTCTGGAGGAAGATGTAGAACATAATGATGGAAAACCAGAGCTACTGGATGTACATGGGACATTTGATTTTGAAAATGTTAAGTTTAGATATAATAATACAGAAAACGATGTACTGACGGATTTGAATCTTCATGTGAAGCAAGGGGAGACTATAGCATTAGTTGGTGAATCAGGAGCAGGGAAATCCACAATTCTGAATCTGGTGATCGGCTTTAACTTTGCAACAGATGGAACTGTGAAGGTGGATGGTCAGGATATTAGTAAGATTGATCTGCGTTCTTACAGGAAACATCTTGCGGTGGTACCACAGACTTCTATTCTGTTTTCAGGAACAATTCGAGATAATATTACATATGGAATTGATGATGTGGACGAAAAGACCTTACAAGAAGTAGTTAAAGCAGCGAATTTGACAGATTTAATTGATTCGCTACCAGATGGAATAGATACTGTTGTAGGAGAACATGGTGGCAAGCTCTCTGGTGGGCAGAGACAGCGTATTTCCATTGCACGGGCATTAATTCGTAATCCAAAGGTAATTGTGTTAGATGAGGCTACATCTGCGTTAGATAGTATCTCAGAACAACTGATTCAGGAAGCCTTGAACAATCTGACGAAGAATCGAACCACATTTATTGTAGCACACCGTCTTTCAACCATTCGTGATGCAGATAAGATTGCAGTCATTGGAGAAGGACATTGCATCGAATATGGAACCTTTGAAGAGCTGATGGCTCTGAAGGGAGAGTTCTATCAGATGAAATCAATACAGAGCTAAACAAGAACAAAGAGTTTGCATGCAAACTCTTTCGCGTGGCGCGTTTACGTAGTAATAACTTCATTATCCGCGCCACTGCGATGCTCACGCAGTGCTTTTGATTTATAGGAAATGTAATTTCATATAAATCATATAAGCCCCGCATACCTTTGGTATGCGGGGCTGTTTGATTTTATTACTTTGTATCTGCTGTCCAGATACGAAGAGTGGAAATCAGTTTTTCCTTTGTATCTGTATCCATCTTCTGAACGAGCTGCATGATTTCATTGTCAAGAGCGGTGTTCTGGTAGTTTTTATCAACGCTACCTGCTAAGTAATCAAGTGAAACACCTGTTAATTCAGCGTAGTATGAAAGCATTCTTAATGTCATCAGGTTACGACCATTCTCAACGTTACTGATGTAACCAGGAGTTACATCTAATGCTTTAGCAACGTCTTCCTGTGTGAGACCATGTGATATTCTTAACTTCTTTACCTTTGCGCCTAAATCGTTTTCCATTGTAAACCTCCGAAAAATTTAATTAATCTTATAGAAACTTTTGTAATTATCTTTTGTTTGCTCTGTAACGAGCTGTTGAATCAAGAATCTTCTTGCGAAGTCTTAAATGTTCTGGTGTTACTTCAAGCAATTCATCGGTGTCAATATAATCAAGTGCCTGTTCAAGACTTAAAATCTTAGGTGGAACCAGTCTTAATGCATCATCGGCACCTGAAGAACGAGTATTAGTAAGGTGCTTCGCTTTACATACATTTACTTCAATATCTTCTGTACGAGGATTTTCACCGATAATCATACCAGCGTAAACCTGCTCACCAGCACCAACGAATAAAGTACCACGATCCTGTGCATTGAACAGACCGTAAGTTAAAGTAGTACCACTTTCGTAAGCAATCAAAGAGCCATTCTTTCTATAAGAAATCTCACCTTTGTACTCTTCATAATCTTCAAATGAAGTGTTAATGATACCATTACCCTTTGTATCAGTCATGAATTCGCCTCTGTATCCAATCAGACCACGAGATGGAATTGAGAACTGTAATCTTGTATAGCCACCGTTAATAGGGGTCATACCAAGGAGTTCACCCTTTCTCTGAGAAAGCTTCTGAATAACAGAACCAGAGAATTCATCTGGAACGTCAATATATGCAAGTTCGATTGGCTCTAACTTCTTACCTCTTTCGTCTGTATGGAAGAGAACTTCAGCCTTTGATACTGCAAATTCATATCCTTCACGTCTCATATTCTCAATCAGAACAGAAAGATGTAATTCTCCACGTCCTGATACCTTAAATGAGTTCTCAGAACCTGGGTTTTCTTCAACACGTAAGCTGACATCAGTATTCAACTCACGGAATAAACGGTCGCGAAGATGTCTAGATGTAACGAACTTACCTTCCTTACCTGCTAATGGACTATCATTAACCATGAAATCCATAGACAAAGTAGGTTCAGAAATCTTCTGGAATGGAATTGCAACAGGGTTCTCTATAGAACAGAGTGTATCACCGATATGGATATCTGCGATACCAGAAACGGCAACGATCTCACCGATTGTAGCTTCGTCTGTATCAACCTTATTTAATCCGTTAAAGGTATAGAGCTTTGTAATACGAACTCTCTTTTTCTTGCTTGGATCATGGTGATTGACTACCATAACCTCCTGATTGACCTTTAAGCTACCGTTGTCGATCTTACCAACACCGATTCTACCAACGAAATCATTGTAATCGATTGTAGAAATCAGCATCTGTGTATCTGCGTCAGGATCACCTTCTGGAGCAGGAATATTATTAACGATGCATTCAAAGAGAGGAGTCATATCCTTTCTTTCATCTTCTAAATTAGCCATAGCATATCCAGATCTTGCAGAAGCAAAGATAAATGGGCAGTCTAACTGCTCATCACTGGCATCAAGATCCATGAATAATTCAAGAATTTCATCAATAACTTCATTTGGTCGTGCTTCAGGACGATCAATCTTATTGATACAAACAATAACTGTTAAGTCCAGGTCAAGAGCCTTCTGTAAAACGAACTTTGTCTGTGGCATAACACCTTCATATGCGTCAACAACAAGAACAACGCCGTTAACCATCTTTAATACTCGTTCTACCTCACCACCGAAATCGGCATGGCCTGGAGTATCGATAATATTAATCTTTGTGTCCTTATATTTAATAGCGGTATTCTTTGAAAGAATGGTAATACCTCTTTCACGCTCGATATCGTTAGAGTCCATGACACGTTCTGCAACTTCCTGATTCTCTCGGAATGTTCCACTCTGCTTTAACAACTCATCTACAAGTGTTGTCTTACCGTGATCTACGTGGGCTATAATCGCGATATTTCTAATGTCTTCACGTTTTGTTTTCATTAATTTATCCTTTCTAAATGGGCATAAAGTTGCTCCGTTATGATTAGCAACTTTTATATTCTATCACAATATTTCTAAAATACAATAGTAAACATATAAAAAACATTGTATCTTAAAAGAAACAATCTGAAATATTAGAGGAATATTAGATTATTTTTATGGTTTGGACATAAAAAAAACAAAAATATTTTGTAATATCTTTCGTAATCGATACATATAAATATTAAGAATACAAAATAAAGCACAATTCCGTTATAAACAATAACGGAGAAGAAGGGAGAAATACGAAAAATGCTTGATAAGGTAATTGAAAACAACAGGGTTAGCATCATAGGTGAGGTAGTGTCTGAATTCACATTTAGCCACGAAGTGTTCGGCGAGGGCTTCTATATTGTGAATGTATCGGTTAATAGACTGAGCGATATGGTAGATATCATTCCTTTGATGATTTCGGAGCGCTTAGTGGATGTGACAAAGGATTATAGGGGAATGAAGATGGAGGCATCTGGACAGTTCCGCTCATATAATAGACACGAAGGAGTAAAGAATAAACTGGTTCTCTCTATATTTGTAAGAGAATTGGAATTTATTGAAGATGATTGTGATTTGCCAGAGGAGCAGTCCAAGTCCAATCAGATCTTTCTGGATGGATATATCTGTAAGCCGCCAATCTACCGCAAGACACCATTAGGTCGTGAAATTGCGGATATTCTGATTGCCGTGAATCGTCCATATGGGAAATCTGACTATATTCCATGTATTGCATGGGGAAGAAATGCAAGATATGCATCTTCTATAGAAGTAGGTGGACACTTACAGGTGTGGGGCAGAGTACAGAGCCGTGAGTACACAAAGAAGATTAATGAAGAAGAAGTTGAGAAGCGTGTGGCTTATGAAGTCTCTGTCAGCAAGATTGAAACGGTGGAGGATGATGATTAAGTCCTGTGAACGGGAATGCTAATATAAATTAGAAGAAAATGTTCTTATATTTATTGACATCGCTATATGGGAGTGCTATATTCTATTTAATTAAGGGAAAAACCTTGATTTATTTACATAATAAACTATTTATTTAGTAGAGGTCGCGTGATTGATCAGTAACTGGATGGATGTGCCAGAAGCAGTGGATATCCAGTGAAAGGAAAGAGCGCCGAAGTTCATATGTCATCTGGGACATATTTGCTGGGCATAAGATTAAGAGTCTTATGACTGTCATCTTAGGATGGAGGGCTACTTAAAGTATTTACGAATTCTTTAAAGCTGGTTCTCACGGGAGCCAGCTTTTTACGGTTGCTACGAGCCAACAGTCATATGAATAGAATCTGCTTATGTGGGAGCTTGCTCCCAAAGTAAGAAGATTCTATTCATATGCTAGCGGCGACAGCCGCGACTGATAGAGCGAAGCTCTGGAAGTACTGTTGGTCTAGCGACAGATAAAAGAATAGAGTAACAGCCCTGAATTACATAGCTGTTAAGCAGCGGAAAGAAGGAGAAACATGTCATTATTTACAGGAGCAGGTGTTGCAATTGTCACACCAATGAAGGCAAACGGGGAAGTAAACTATGAGAAGTTAGGAGAATTTATTGATTTTCAGATTAATAATTCAACAGATGCGATTGTAATTTGCGGAACAACTGGAGAGGCATCTACGCTGACACATGAAGAACATATCGAAGCGATTCGCTTTACAGCAGATCATGTAAAGGGAAGAGTTCCAGTTATCGCAGGAACAGGCTCGAACTGTACAGAAACAGCAATCTATCTTTCACAGGAAGCGCAGAAGGCTGGTGTTGATGGATGTTTAGTAGTAACTCCTTACTATAATAAGGCATCACAGAAGGGCTTAATTCAGCATTATACAGCAATTGCTAAGTCAATTGATCTTCCAATTATTATGTACAATGTGCCAGGACGTACAGGATGTAATATTCAGCCAGAAACAGCTGCAAAGCTTGCAAAGGATGTGGATAACATTGTTGCAATTAAGGCTGCAACAGGAAACATTGCTCAGGAAGTTAAGACGATGGCATTAGCAGAGGGAAGATTAGATATGTACTCTGGAGAAGATGGACTGATTGTTCCATTAATGTCAATCGGTGCAAAGGGTGTTATTTCTGTATTATCAAATGTTGCACCACAGCAGACACATGATATTTGCCAGACATATTTTGATGGAAAGACACAGGAAGCAGCAGACTTACAGTTCAAGGCATTAGATTTAGTAGATGCATTATTCTGTGAAGTGAATCCAATTCCAGTGAAGCATGCATTAAACCTGATGGGATGGGATATGGGACCATTAAGAGCACCATTATGTGAGATGGAAGATGCAAATCTTGCAAGATTAAAGAAGGCAATGACAGAGTACGGAATTCTTAAGTAATTCTGTTTATTATAAACAAATTAGAAGATACTAAATATATAGCTTTCTATAGAATTGTGAATGGAAGGCAGATTGAAGGATAATATGACAAAAATTATTATGCACGGCTGTAATGGCCATATGGGACAGACAATTTCTAAGATTGTTGCTGAGGATACATTGGTAGAAATCGTAGCAGGAGTAGATCCATTTGATGATGGACATAATACATATCCTGTATTTTCATCTATTGACAAATGTGATGTAGAGGCAGATGTTGTGATTGATTTCGCATCGGCAAAGGCAGAAGACGCTCTGATTGACTGGTGTGCAGCTAAGAATATGCCAGTAGTTGTATGTACAACAGGATTATCAGAAGAACAGATTACACATATTCATGATGCATCCACAAAGACAGCTATATTAAAGTCAGCAAATATGTCGCTGGGAATTAATACATTTTTTAAATTATTACAGGATGCTGCAAAGGTGCTTGCACCAGCAGGATTTGATATTGAATTAGTAGAGAAGCATCATAATCAGAAGCTGGATGCACCAAGCGGAACAGCGCTGGCACTGGCAGATTCCATTAAGGAAGTGCTGGATGATGATTATTTCTATAAGTATGATAGAAGTCAGGAAAGAGCAAAGAGAGATCCAAAGGAAATCGGAATTAGCGCAGTTCGTGGTGGAACCATCGTTGGTGAGCATGAGATCATCTTTGCTGGTGAGGATGAGGTTATTGAATTCAAGCATACAGCATATTCCAAGGCAGTATTTGGAAAAGGTGCAGTAGAAGCTGCCAAGTTCCTTGCTGGACAGAAGCCTGGCATGTATGATATGAGAGATGTGATTGCAGCTAAGTAAGATTCCAATATGAGATGTGGCTCACTTCGGTGAAGCCACATTTTTTATATAGTTTGAAAGCAGCAGTGTTGGTGCTGCGAACATTTAAAACAAGCGGTTTTAGGGCGTATTCAACATCACAGAAGTAATCCTCTAAAAATGCATCCATAAGAGCAGAACCGTAGCCTTGTCCACGAAGAGACACATCGACCCAGACACCGTACACATTTACAAAAGAAGATTCAGCAGCAAGATTAATAACCGCACAGGGTTCTTCTGCATCTTCGTTTGCATACATCATATAAGTACATCCATCCTCGGAGAAGCAGAATTCACAGTCGGAGAAATCGGTTGTGGGATTCATCATATGAGTATCGTCAATTTCATTGGATGAAGAGGGAGGAAATTGATGGTTAGCAGTATCAGTCGACATGAAAGCCTCATAGGAAGCTTCTGTCAGTTTCATCATATATTCTGTAAAAGCTATATGCTGAGCATATGGAAAATGTGACTGGACAAGCGTAGCAGGAATAGAACCGATGATTGTATATGCGGTAGATTCTGTGCAATTACATGAATTGGTTGAAGATAGTCTTTGTGCGAATTCCTGTTCCAGTTTTACTAATTCTGAAAAAATTCCCTGCTTACGATACATTGGATGTACCAGAGCGGTCAGTTCGCAGGTGTTGTCATCTGAATTTATCAAAAGACCTGCAAATCCAATCATGGTTTCATCTAAAAAGGCGGCTGTCATATGGATAGAGTCATCAAGTTCACAGGCATAGTATGGCTCATAGTCATCGCAGGCTTTCATCAGCTTTTCTAATAAAAGAAACTGTGAAGGACTGAGTAATGAAATATTCTGATATGATATATTGGAAGCACGGCCACTGCATGTCATGGTTTTGGAAACCTCCTCAGATAGAAATAGAAACTTTGTAAATCAAATAAAATTACATGAATTTGAATAAAGATATTGTAGCAAATTGGAAAGTAGGGTACAATAGCCTTATTGCTAAATTAAGAATCTATAGACAGAGTCAAGTTGCTGTGAACGGAGTGAACAGTAACAGAGTCATGGCTTTGAATGAAAACATAAAATCACAGAATGAGGTCAAACATGGGAAAAGTTGCAATATTAACAGACAGCAATAGTGGAATTACACAGGAGCAGGCAAAGGAACTGGGTGTATTTGTAATTCCAATGCCGTTCTTTATTAATGGAGAACAATTTTTTGAGGGAATCAGCCTTACACAGGAAGAGTTCTATGAGAAGTTAGCGCAGGATGCGGATATTTCCACATCACAGCCTTCTGTAGGCGAGTTACAGGACGAATGGGATGCATTATTAAAGGATTATGATGAAATCGTATTTATACCGATGTCAAGCGGGTTAAGTGGAACCTGTCAGACAGCAACCATATTGTCAGATGATTATGATGGAAAAGTGCATGTGGTCAATAACCAGAGAATCTCAGTTACCATGAGACAGTCAGTGTTAGATGCCAA
>JAQUVV010000279.1 GCA_028693195.1 Lachnospira sp. | reverse complement strand
TCCATCATCATCTTTAACTGCTTATCTGTGTTACCAGGCCCCATAGGAATTACCATAGCACCAAGCTTCTCTGCACCATTCTGAAATCCAATTCCAGCTGTCCACAAGCCATAACCTGGAGTAACCTGAATACGGTCCAGATTGGTAATCCCTGCTGTAGAATAGCATCTTGCAAACATGGTTGCCCAATCATCTACATCCTTCTGAGTATAAGGAATAATCACAGGGGTTCCTGTTGTGCCTGATGAAGAATGAATTCTTACAATATTTTCTTCTGGTACTGCCATCAATCCCAATGGATAAGCATCTCTTAAATCGCCCTTCCATGTAAACGGAAGCTTTCTAAAATCCTCTTCTGTCTGGATTCCTTCCACATCGATTCCTTCAAACTTCTTCTTATAGAAGCAGTCTATAGATGTAAGTTTGATCAGCTGTTCCTTGATAATGTCAAATGTCTGTTGATTCATGGTTCCCTCTCCCTTGTTTACGTTTCATTGTTGGATTACATACTCGTCTAATCCTGTGTTTATTGTTATTGCATATTATCTCACAAAAGCTCAAAAATTCCTAGTACTTTAGCTTTCCATTCCCAACTTAAGCGCCTTTAAGTTCATTTCCTTAAACTGCTCTTTTACCTTGGAAAGCAATGCATCTGTCAATTCTGCTTCTGATACCTGCAAATGTCCTGTTCCTACTGCTGCACCTAAGAGTGCCACATTCAATACCTTTGCAGAACCACACTGCTCACAGATTGCATCTCCATCTACAACAACTAACGTCTTCACATGCTTTTTAAGATAATCAATCATTTCTGAACCATCATAATCTGAACCTCCCAGAGATGCAGTCGTTGGCTTTACTGCCTTCTTGTTCACAACAACCACGCCATCCTCTTTAAGATAAGATAAATTTCTTACCACCTCAGCCGGCTCAAATCCAATAATCATATCTGCTGATTTCATTGGAAGCAGTGGAGAATGAATATTCTCGCCCACACGAACGTGAGATACCACTGAACCACCTCGCTGTGCCATTCCAATTGTCTCTGTTGTTTTTACTTCATTCCCCATATTAATAGCCGTCTGTGCCAGAACCTTTGCCGCAAGTACGGTTCCCTGTCCACCGACACCACACAAAAGATAATTATAATTCATATCAAAATCGTCTCCATTTCCGCTGCACGTGAATTACTCACGACTAAAGTCACGAGAATGCGCCAGCTATATATTCCCTTCTTCACACCTCAGTATCTATGATCTGCGCGTAATCACATTGGTAGGACATGTATAAGTACATGTTCCGCAGCCAAAGCACTGTGATGGTTCAATAAATGCATGTCCATCCTTTAACACAATCGCTGGGCATCCAATTTCGCTGATACATTCCATACAACCGATACATTTGTCCATATCAATTGAAAATGCTTTGGTTGGCTTTACAATTGCCGCACAAGGAGACTTGAAAATCACGACCTTCACACCTGGAAGATCAACGACAGACTTTACTGCCTCAATAGCCTCGTCCAGCTTTAGTGGATCTGCTTTGACAATCTTTGTCACTCCCATGGCTTCCAAAATCTTCTCAATGCTGACCTTATTCACAATATCTCCCATCATAGTCACGCCCGTACCTGGATGTGGCTGATGTCCAGTCATTGCTGTTGTAGAGTTATCTAACACAATCAGCGTCATCTCTGCCTGATTATATACTGCATTAACAACACCTGTCATACCTGATGCAAAAAATGTCGAATCTCCGATAAATGCAAAATTATATGTATCTGGCTCTATATGGTGAATACCCTGAGTAATCGTCACATCTGCACCCATGCACAGGCAGGTATCACACATATCCAAAGGCTTGGCATTCCCTAATGTATAGCAGCCAATATCACCACAGAACACAGATTTTTTTCCCTTCATTGCCTGTTTGACTGCATAAAATGAAGCTCTATGTGGGCATCCAGCACAAAGAACCGGTGGTCTCACTGGAAGTGCTGGCTGTGTCTCATCTGCTACTGGTACAGCATACTTTTCTGCAAGTTCTGGTTCTCCCAAGAATTCTGACAGGCTATCTGCAATTTTTGCCACAGTGTTCTCTCCTGCATTAACATTGTTTCCTGTCAGCTTTCCGAAGATGGTCACATCCGTCAAATGATTCTTTCCACAGATATATGTCAATTCCTGCTCAACAACTGGATCTAATTCCTCATATACCACAACCTCTTCCAGTCCATCCAAGAATTCTAACGCCATCTGCTCTGGAAATGCATTGGTCGTTGCAACCTTAAAAAGCTTTATATCCTCTCTGTCACCAATAATTTCCTTTACATATTCAAAACTGACTCCGCTGGCCGCAATTCCTTTTTTCTTTGTTGCTGTACCTGTCACCTGATTAAAACGATATGAAGAAAAATCTTTTGATAAGTCCACCATCATCTGCTCCAGCTTCTGATGATTCATAAAAGATGTTCTTGGAAAGATTACCCATCGGAAGGTATCCTTTATAAATCCTTCAGGCTTATTGATTTTTCTCTCTTCCGAAATATCAATGGTTTGATAACCATGACAGACTCTGGTCGTTGGTCTAAAGAACACTGGTCTTCCATACTTTTCTGAATATTCAAAGGCATCCTGAATCATCTCATATGCTTCCTTTGGAGAAGATGGATCGAAGACCATCATCTTCGCAAACTTTGCAAAATGTCTGGTATCCTGTTCCGTCTGAGATGAAATCGGACCTGGATCGTCCGCTACCATCACGACCATTCCACCCTTAATTCCTACATAATTCAGACTCATTAACGGATCTGCTGCAACATTTAACCCCACCTGCTTCATGGTCACCATAACACGTGCCCCGGAATAAGCTGCTCCCGCAGCTACCTCTAATGCTGCCTTCTCATTAACAGACCATTCCACATGAATATCTCCTGGATTATTCTTAGCCACTGTTTCTAATACTTCCGTAGATGGAGTTCCCGGATACCCTGATACTAGATTCACTCCTGCCTGAATGGCGCCCAGCGCAATGGCCTGATTTCCCATAATCAAATCGCGTTTCATATGCAAATCTCCTTTTGTTGTTTATTTTCCATTGTATTCTCACATGTAATTCCCGCACCCATATTCGGTACTTTCTTCGAATAAATCATATCTGCACAGAAAATCACAATCAGAACAATACATAAAGGCACAATGACCGCATGCTTCATTTTTCTAAACTGATTATCCAAAAGTGGTGCCACCACATAGACAACAACAATTCCTCCAATACCGAATGCCAGCAACCCCTCCGCACAGATTCTACCATTGAGATTTAGGAAATATCCATGATAATCCC
>JAQUVV010000278.1 GCA_028693195.1 Lachnospira sp. | reverse complement strand
TGCTTTCTGCTCCGCAATCTTTTCATGGATGTTGGTGTTGTAAAGCTTATAGAGGTCCGTATCCTTGCTGATCTGATTGTCGAATGGAATAATAACTGAACCAAACTTAATCAATCCCATACCAGACGAAGTATTCGTTACAAAACGAAGCTGAGCCTCTGACACACCTACCACTTCTGCCATCTTGGAACTATCTGTATTTGCCTGTTTTAAGAGGACTACGAATTCTGAGTTGGCAAGCATGGTCGTCGCCGTATAATTCTGTAATAAATCGACAACATTCTGCGTAATTCCTGTACATAATCCACCTTGCTTACGCACTTTTTTCCAGAGCTGCTGCAAATACTTCGCTGAATATTCAGAATTCAGCAAGACATGGAATTCATCAATATAGAGCCAGGTTGCTTTTCCCTTCTGACCATTCTCAATGATTCTCTGCTGAATGGATTCCATCATAACAAGCATGGTGATTGGACTAAGTTCTGCACCTAAGTCTCGGATTCCATACACTGTAAAACGGTTATCTACTTCCACATTGGTCTGGTGATTGAAGATATTCAGCGAACCTGATACGAATAATTCCAAAGAAAGGGCGATGTCCTTCGCTTCCTCCTCCGGCTGTGCCAAAAGCAGATCATAGAAATCTGTCATTACCGGAATGAACTTCTCTTTGCTTCTCGCAATCTCCGTATAAAGTTTTCTCACACAACGGTCAATGATGGACTTCTGTCTGGAGTTTAAGGAATCGCCCATGCACTGTTCACATAAGCCCAGCATGAATTCACCCTTTTCTCTGATCCATCCCTTTGTATCGTTCTGATCAAGATTCCATACATCCATATCAAGCGGATTCACATAGTTATCCGTATAAGTTGACATATTTACCACAGTTCCGCCGTAAGTCTCTGCAATATCGAAATACTCATTCTGCGGATCAATGACGATAATATCATCATCGCTGGACAAGAACTCTGAACCCATGGTCATCTTACAGAAGAAGCTTTTTCCAGAACCAGGTACCCCAAATACAAATCCGTTTCCGTTAATCAGCTTCTTACGATTTCCTACATTGATGTTCTTGGAAATCTGATTGATTCCATAATAAGTGCCACTGGAATCGTTCAGCTCCTGCACATTAAAAGGCATCAGCACCGCAAGCGACTGTGTAAGCATGGTTCTCATTGTCTCCACCTGTCTTACTCCGATAGGAAGTGCGGTATTTAATGCCTCTCGCTGTTTCAAATAATGGGTATCAATGGTGCAGCTGTTACGTTTACCAATGGTTTCAATGGTTTAACATACACTCTCCAATTCTTTCTTGCTCTCTGCCATTACAATAATGGTGACTCCAACATAGAATAAGCACTGGTCATTCTCCCGCACATCATCCATAATGGATTCGATTTCCTTTTTCTCAGTTCTCTTTGCATACGAGATTTCAGTTGAAAAATCGTTGTTCTTATTACGAGTTCGCTGCTGCTTGATGATATCCGATTCAATACCGAGGTATTTCTTCTGTAGTGTCTTTGTTGTCAAATCCTTTGGAACAGGCACTACATCAATACTGGTAATAGAGTTAACTGGAAGCGAAGTGATTTCATTGATGAAACGATCTGACAGGCTGCTCGGATATTTCTTAATGAACAATGCCTTACAGAACTTACTCTCATCTTCAAAATGGTCTGGAAAGAACTTCATCATTCCATTACACAGATCATTTTTGAAATCTGCTCCCACCTTCTTTGCTTCCTTAATATCAAAGTTGAAGCTGTTCTCATCACCTAAGTGGTAATAATCATACAGCACCTTGATTCTCTCATTTCCTGACAACGGAATGATCTCCGCTCCCAATTCCACAAATGCCTTGTGAATCGTTGCTTCCAAAGTGGCAAACTGCGCTTTTGCCTCCTCAAAATTCTTTCTCTCGATTGTAATCGTGAGATATCTTTCCTGTTCAATCCCCTGTCTTCCATCACGAATCTTCTGTTCGATAATGTCGTTATAGGTCTTACGGAAATTATCATACCCATCATTACAGTATCCCAGCAGCACCTTATCTCTAAGGTCGATCATGTTCTTATTCTTATTATTGATGGTAATCTTAAAATTACAGTCTAAAGAATTAAGGAACTTACAGTATCTTTCGAATACCCCGATCTGCTCATCCTCGGTTGCTGTGGTATAGTTAATATCCTGAAAACGATAGCACTTGGAATAGTGGTTCTTCGATACCTCAAAGATGCCATTCTCTGCAATCGACATAATCTCAATGGTTTCCTGTATGGATTTCGGAGTTTTATAAAGCGGTTCACTTGCTTTCTTCAACACCTTAAATCCGTCTCCAAATAAACCCATGTTCTCTAACCTTCCTTTCTGCATAAATGCTATACACCGCCGGGGTAATCCCGGCTGATGCCAAAACTACCCCGACCTGAAAGGGCGGGTATTCCTTCTAGTTACTTACTGCATATACTTATATGCCACAAGTCCTGCGACAGCTGCCGCAATCACTCCGATACAAGCAAATAACAGTTTCTTCGTCTTTTTCTTCATTGCCTCAAATTCCTCCTGATTCTTAGCTTTCTGTACATCAGTCTGAGTTTCTGATGCCACTTGCTTCTTCCCTGCTTTCCCCTTTTTCTTTTTATCCGTTCCAAGCAGTTCCATCTGGTATTCCTTAATTGCCAAGTCTCCCTCCGTTGACATATAAGTTAGCGGATGATTGGAAAACATGAACTTTAGCTTCTTTCCCATATACTCATAGAAATCCATCCCGTTATAGGAATAGAAGCCTCCAAGTGCAATCGGCGCAACACAAGGGATTGCAACATAAGCAGCTCCTGTCAGACCGATATACGGATAAAGAAGTAAGACCAACGTGCCGCCTACCGCAACACTGGCAACGGAGAAAATCAGCTGTTTTGCCGAAAGTCCCATTGCCACAGATTCCTGATAACGATCAATATCTTTGTTAATCTCAATTACCAACTCTCTCACCTCACTTTCTATAAACCAAATGCCTTGCTTGTAAGTGCCTGCGCACCCTTCACACTGCCCACTGTCATTGCTACTGTAAAAGTCATCTCACACAGATAAATAAGTGTCTGTGCCCAGTCTGCGTAGCTTCCGGTAAATGCAGGCAATCCTGCATTTACAAAAGCATTACAAACAATAATTGCCAGTGCCATAGTCACAGCCTCAAAGACGACAGATAAGAAATACTTACAGTAGGTTACAACCGTATGGCTGACTGTCCTGTTTCCTCCCATCGTTGAAAAGGCGATTGCGCCCATCGGCACAATAATCAGAATCTTTAAGAATCTGAAATACACTGTGTAAATGATGAAAAAGCCACAAATTATGA
>JAQUVV010000277.1 GCA_028693195.1 Lachnospira sp. | reverse complement strand
ATATTTGTCAATGGAACAGAAGTTGGAAAAAAGAAGATTGCCATGATTGACGAAGAAAGCTATATGCAAATTCCGTTTGTGGATATATGTGAGCATGGAGAACTAATCAATGGAGAATTGGATGCAGGAACGACATATACTGTTCCTGAAATAGATAAATCAGGTTTGTATTCAACTAGTTATGAGGAAGTTACATCAAAAAGTGCAGAGGAACAATCACAGTTGGAATTAGAGCAGCAGCAGATACAGGAACAGCAATCTCAGATAACAGAGATAATAAAGAGCTATGCAACGCAGCCGAGTGGGGTAACAGCTCAGTGATTTTACAAGAGGTGGATATATAGGCACAGTAGCAGATACGGGTGAAATTAGTGTTTCTGATCCAACAGAGGAACAACTGGTAAAGCAGTATCAGAAAGTTGAAAAGATAGCTGGCGCATTCTCGTGACTTTAGTCGTGAGTTAGCCAGCTTTTTTATTTTGAGATTTTTTATATCTGTTCTTTTTTATTGTGTGCTTATGCACATTTTAGATTTTATGACATTTTACCATTTTATGGTGCGTATAAGCATTTTTAGTGAAAATAGAACAAATGTACGATTTTAGTTGCGCATCATAGTGACGTATGGTATAATATAATTATGAAAAATATATATGATTTACCCAATGATAATGAATTAACATATGGTCGTGGGTATGTATATTCATTACAATATCATATTGTGTGGTGCACAAAGTATAGAAAACGCATTTTAAGTGATGGAATAGATGAAAGATGCAAGGAACTTTTACAGGAACTATCAGAGGAGTATAAGTTTACAATTGTGGCAATGGAGGTTATGCCGAACTATATTCATCTTCTTCTAGACTGCAAACCACAGTTTATGATTTCAGATATGATGAAGATTTTTAAAGGAAATATTGCAAGAAAATTGTTCTTGGAATATCCGCAGATTAAGAAACAGTTGTGGGGTGGTCATTTGTGGAATCCATCTTATTGTGTAGTAACAGTAAGCGACAGGAGCAGATTGCAGGTAGAGCATTACATTGCTTCACAAGAAGAAAGGTTGTGACAATATGAACAAGGCTTTCAGATTTAGATTGTATCCTAACAAAGAACAGGAAGAACAGACTATAAAGACGGTAGGATGCTGCAGATTTGTATATAATCAGATGCTTGCTGTTCAGGAAGAGAATTATAAATCTGGGATTAAGCATATGTCACGCATAGATTCGAATAATTATGTCAATAGAATCTTAAAGCAGAAATATGAGTTTTTAAAAGAAGTGGATAAGTTTGCACTTACCAATTCAGTTTATGCACTGGAGAATGGCTATAAGAAGTTTTTTCGTAAAGAAGGGGGACATCCTCGTTTTAAGAGCAAACATCATTCATCAAAAAGCTACACCACGAATTTTACCAATAACAATATTTTCGTAGGTGATACTTATATAAAACTTCCAAAGCTGGGGAAAGTGAAAGCAGTTATTCATCGCGAAATTCCAGATGACTGGCTGATTAAAAGTGCAACGCTAAAACAAGAAAGTGATGGTACTTATTATGTGTCATTATTATATGAATATGATATGGTTATTATTCAGAATATGTATTCATATGAAGATACAATAGGACTGGATTATAAATCAGATGGTTTATATATGGACTCTAATGGGCAAGTTGGTGGTACACATAAATTTTATAGAGAATCGCAGAGAAAACTTGCAAAGGAACAAAGAAAGTTAAAACATAAGGAAATAGGAAGCCGTAATTATTATAAGCAACAAAAAAGGTGGCGAGTGTCCATAGGAAAGCAGCAAATCAAAGAAAAGATTATCTTCACAAAAGAAGTACTGAGATAGCCAATCAATATTCACTTGTATGTGTAGAGAATCTTAATATGAAAGCTATGAGTAATAAAGGATTTGGCAATGGAAAAGCCACAATGGATAATGGTTATGGAATGTTCCTTTCGATGCTGGATTATAAGCTAAAGGAAAGAGGAGAGATACTAATCAGGGTTGATAAGTGGTTTCCAAGTAGTCAAATCTGTTGCCTATGTGGAAAGATGCATAGACTTAAATTGTCGGATAGGACATATCTGTGTGAGTGTGGAAACAATATAGACAGAGATAATAATGCAGCCATTAATATTAGGCAAGAAGGATATAGAATATATAGAGAAGCAGCATAAACAAAAAATAAATAGGGTTGGGATAATCCGAATATACGCCTGTGGAGTCAGCATAAGACCGGCTAATATAGAGGCAATTGACGAAGAAACAGGAAGCTCGTGACTTTAGTCATGAGTAATTCACGAGAAATAACAGGTCGGAATATGGAACGTACAGAAAGAGGTGCACAGTGGCAAGAGAAGAAATAGATTTAAAGAGTGTGAAGAAGTTGAATAATAGTGGAAAACCCAAGAAGTCCTATAGCCAGAACAGCAGGTTTGCAAAAACGGGGACCGGAAAAGGAAAGCCAGGCGGTGGAAAGACTTGGAGTCCAAAGTCTGGAAGTGTGAAGTCTGGAAGTGCAAAGTCTGGTGGAGAGAAGTCTTCGAACAGGAAACAGGGGATGCAGACAGGAAAAATGAAGATGAATCACATGGATGTGAAAGCTACGGGAGTACCAGAAGAATGGCTGTATTTTCAGAAGGAGTCCAGCAATATCGAACTGGTGAAACAGGCATGTGAAGCACTGGAATATGATGTGGAATTCTGGAGTGAACTGGGTGTCATTGAGGTCAACATCGATGAGCAGACATCCATGGACTTCGAAATGCTGGATGATTATGAGGTGGATGAAGCAACGACAGACTATGTGAAGAAGAATCAGATTCAGTTAGCTCTGATTGTCAGTGTTCGTACAGATAATATGAGAAGAATCAAGGATGTGATGAAGAAGATTACTGAGAAGACACAGGGAGAATTCGTTGTGGATCATGGGGAGCTTTAATTTTTTCCTGAAGAGATATTGTATAGATATCTTTATTGGAAATTTTATTGACAATTCCATTTTTATTAGAAAATGTCTGGGCTGGAAAAGTTTATAATATTCCAGGAACATTTTTCATATGGAGATTCTTTGTATATGGATGAAAAAATCATTATTATTCCTTAGTAAAAAACTGACAGGTGGAGCCTGAATAGGCTTGTAAAAAGCTCAAAAAGCCAATATACTCATACATGTGATTCAACCTCACGGAATTAGATTCAAGGAGTACCGATTTGTAGAGGACTCGGGGAGGATATACAGGTTTATATAGAGAGTGTAGGGGGAAGTGAATGATTAATATGTGATGATGATCAGGAGTACATTGACTGTGTTAAAGATATTATTGTTTGTTTCTATACAGATGAGAATAGAAGT
>JAQUVV010000036.1 GCA_028693195.1 Lachnospira sp. | reverse complement strand
TACAAACAAGTAGGAGGATTATATGATTAGACAAATTATACATATTGATCAAGAAAAATGTAATGGATGTGGAGCCTGTGCCAATGCCTGTCATGAAAGTGCCATCGGTATGGTCAACGGAAAAGCCACACTTTTAAGAGACGATTACTGTGACGGAATGGGAGACTGCCTGCCAGCATGTCCAACCGGCGCCATCACATTTGAGCAGCGTGAAGCGCTTGCCTATGATGAAGAAGCCGTGAAAGCTAACATGGCAAAAGCGAAGGGTTCAACTCCAGCAGTTCAACACACTGGATGTCCCTCAGCCCAAAGTCGCACCATTTTTCACTCACAGTCAGATGTAACCACTTCTAACTGTGACAATACTGCATACACAACTTTCACAAAGCCAGTATCACAGCTTACAAACTGGCCTGTGCAGATTAAACTCGCGCCACTGACTGCCCCATACTTTAATGGCACAAATCTTCTTATTGCTGCTGACTGTACTGCTTACACTTATGCGAATTTCCATGAGGAATTTATTCGTAATAAAGTTACATTGATTGGATGTTCAAAACTGGATGATATCGATTACACAGAAAAACTGACACAGATTATTACACAGAATGATATTCAAAGTGTGACTATTGTTAGAATGGAAGTCCCTTGTTGTGGTGGTTTAGAAATGATGGCAAAGAAAGCCTTACAAAATAGTGGAAAGTTCATACCTTGGAATGTTGTTACGATTTCGATTTCTGGGGAGATTTTGTAAATCAGATTGACCGCGTTAGCAATGAGCCATGCAAGAAAAGACTAGATAACATATCGTGAGAACTTATTCTCTAAGATATGTTATCTAGTCTTTTCTTATACGGCGAACGCCGTGCCCCCGATAGAACAAAGTTCTATCGAAAGTAAAGCGCATGGCGGTGTAAACTGTACTTTCATGTTTCAAATATGAGTGGGAAAAGTACAAAACATATTGAAAATGTATTATATCTACTTAATATTGCATTAATAAATACAATTTAGTATAAAAATCATATATTTACAATAAGATTATGTATTGATTGTACTGATATTTATATTATCAATCGCGAATAGTACAATACCTATTTAATTGTCACAGAGTATGTGTCATGCCATAAGCAGGTACTAGTCGAGCCCAAGGTGAATTTTGTTTGCCATTTACTTACATACTCTATGACCTATCATAATATATGATAAAACATTTTACTCAGAATTTACTCTGCTCTCTTCTTCTGATCCAGATATCCCACAGCTGACAATGCTGCAATATTGCCTTCACCAGCAGCCTTAATGTACTGATATGGTTTTCCAACTATATCTCCAGCGGCGAAACATCCAGCAAGATTTGTCTTCATAAGTCGATCTGTCAGTACATGATTATCTTCCATCTGAAGTCCTGGAATCAACTGATCTGCAGCAACACTTTCTCTCAAGATAAAGACTCCATCCAGCTGTAGTTCCTGATTCTTTAAAACCAGGCTTTCCACCTTCTGTCCATCAGCATCTCCTTTGATCTCAACAATCTGGTCTCGAATCACTTCAATTCCATCTGCTACCTGAACCTCGTCCTGATACATTGGAATGTAGTAAACCTTCTCTGCCACCTGTGCAAGAAAGTCAGCTTCTTCCTCATCCTTCTTGTTGAATCCAATAACTGCTGCTGTCTTGCCACGATAGAACATTGCATCACAGGTTGCACAATAGCTGACACCCTTTCCTAAGAATTCTTTTTCTCCTGCCATTGGCTTTCCAAAATTCACACCTGTAGTCAGAATCACAGCGTCTGCTTCATACATTCCATCCTTTGTAAGAAGAGAATAATATGTGCCCATTGGATACACATTTGTCACCTTCTGCTCTGTGATTTCAATACCCATTGCATCCAAATGCTCCTGAAATGCCTGTGCCATCTGCTCTCCAGACTTTCCATACATCCCTAAGTAATTATTAATTTCGTGCGCCTTAACCAGCTTACCACTTAAATCCTTACTACCAAATATAATAAACTTCTTATTTCTAATCTTTGCATTGACAGCAGCGGAAAGCCCTGCCGGTCCACTGCCTATAATTGCAATATCGTAACGTTCTGCCATAATTACTCCTTTTCTCTATACCTCTATCTAAATTCAGGGCTGAATTCCAATGAATCATTTACTTTCAAATTCATGGTAATATCAGCCCTGTTTACTTTGTATCTCAATATTCAAACTACAGCTTCATCAAATCAAGAATCTGTTCCTTTGGAATCAATCCTACTGATCTCTTTACTTCCACGCCCTTATCAATTACAAGAAGTGTTGGGATAGACATTACACCGTATTTCTGTGCGATTGTAACCGCTTCGTCCGAATTCACCTTCACTACCTTAAATGCATCATTTTCATTGGCAATATCCTCAACAATTGGGCCTAACATCATACATGGTCCACACCATGGTGCCCAGATATCCATTAACACTGGCTTATCACTCTTTAAAACTTCCTCTTCAAAATTCTTCTCATCAACATGTACTAATGCCATAATCGTATTCCTCCTATTTTATCTTTTTATTATGTTCTGTTTCTATATAAGCTTCCCTCCGAGAAGCCAATATATTCATCACTCTTCAAAGCAATCCAACATTTTATGAAGAATCTTATAAAGCTGTTGTGCTTCCTCTGGCTCCAAGCTAACACAACCCTTCATCTTTTCCGGCACTTTCACCGCTTCTTCCTTCAATGCTTCACCTTTTTCTGTAATAGTAACCATCAGATTACGCTCATCACTTTCCATTCTTTCTCTGGTAACATATCCCTTTGACTCCAGCTTCTTCAATAATGGAGTCAACGTTCCTGAATCCAGAAACAATTCTTTGCCCAATTCCTTGACCGTTACTTCCTTCTTTTCCCAAAGTACCATCATTGCAATATACTGCGTGTATGTTAAATCCAGTTCATCCAGATAAGGCTTATATCTCCTAACAATCTCTTTCGAGCAGGCATATAACGGAAAGCACATCTGATTACATAATCGAATAGATGCATATTGATCTTTGCTCATATTGAGCCACCTCCACAATTTAATTTCATACAACTAATTTACCATATAAATGCAGAAGTATCAATATATAAATCATACATTTACTCATGAATCATCTTTTTTGCAAATATTGCTGCATGCTGAATATCTTTATCATCTGGTTTTCCTCTATGCATCATGGCAAATGAGCCTCTGCAATGAAACTCTTCTTCTGACATATTCAGTCCATGCTCTTGCACCAGCTTGGAAACCTGTTTATAGGTCGAAGGAAGCAATGCAGCTGTACTAAAGTTCACAACTTTTCCCACCTTCACATGAATCTCTTTGATGAATTTCTTCACTTCGTCGTCAACTCCTGCTGCATATACAGAGCTTCCTAAAAAGAGAATATCTATATCCTCCTCAAGCTGATGATCTACGGTGTCAGCCTCTACACCAACTGCTTTTGCAATTGCGTCTGCAAGTTTCTTTGTATTTCCAGATTTCGTATAATATCTAACACCTGCTTTCATATTATGATTCCTTCTTTCCAATTTTATCAATAAATTCATTCGTATAGCTTATTATATTATCCATTTGTGTAATTCACTTGTCTTTTTACATTAGTGCTGCAATGCACTCTTCCACCTTTTTCATATCATCTGTAGGCTCAAATCTTGCAACTACATTTCCACTGCGGTCAACAACAAACTTTGTGAAGTTCCACTTAATATCTGGATTCTTCTTATAATCCTTATCAACTTTCTTTAACATGGTATTCATTGCCAACGCTTTGACGCCCTTTCCAAAGCCTTCAAATCCTTTCTGGCTCTTTAGAAATGCGAATAATGGCAATTCATTTTCTCCATTCACATCTGACTTCTTCATCTGTGGGAACTGTGTATTGTACTTTAATGTACAGAATTCATGAATCTCTTCATCGTCTCCAGGTGTCTGTCCTGCAAACTGATTACAAGGAACATCAATAACCTCAAATCCCTGTTCATGATATTTCTCATACATTTCCTCGATTGGCTTATACTGTGGTGTAAATCCACAACCTGTTGCTGTATTAACCACAAGAACAACCTTGCCCTCATAATCTGCTAAGTTCTTCTCTGTTCCATCTGCTGCTGGTACTGTTAATTCATAAAATTTCATGTCTTTACTTCCTTTCTTGTTGCCTCAGTTTATTTTACTGATAGCTTGTCCTTGTTATTAGTTTTGTTAGATTTAGTTGCATACAATTTGTTTCTGTAATTAGATTGTATGCAATTAAATTGTTTTTGTCAACCACTTTATAAATTGTTTATATTTACCAAAATGCTATGTGCCTGTTCACTTTATATCCCTATATCATTTCTATACAGTATGAGTTTTTTTATTTATCATAATATGCTACACTTGCTATATATGTTCTTATAACAAGGTATATTATTATTCATATTGTATAAACTCTAATGAAATCGAGATTAATATATCAAAAATAACTAAAACAACTATTGATTATACGGAGGTTCCTATGAACACAGAATTTTTACAGCACACCGCACTTTTTCGCGGGTTTCAGACGAACGAAATAGAAGCAGCAATCACCCACCTGGGAGGTCATGTCAAAACATTTTCAAAAGAAATGATGATTCTTCACGAAGGTGATTTTACTGATGAGATGGGCATCATTCTTTCTGGCAGTGTCACCATAGAGCGTATTGATTACACTGGCAGCCGCAGCATTCTCGCACACAATAGCACAGGACATATGTTTGCTGAAACCTATGCGTTTCTTAAGAACGAAGCACTTATGGTCGATGTCGTTGCCAACGAAGAATGTGAAATTCTATTTATTAATTTAAAAAGAGTCCAGACACCAGAATTAAAGCAATTCTCCTGGTACCCGACTCTTCTTTTAAACCTGTTAAATATTTCTGACCACAAAAATCTGAAGCTTTCTCGACGCAGCTTTCATACATTGTCCAAGCACGTGCGCGGGCGCGTATTATCTTACCTGACTGCCCAGTCCAGAAAATGTGGTTCGAATGAATTCGATATTCCTTTCAACCGCCAGCAACTGGCTGATTATCTCAATCTAGACCGTAGTGCACTCTCCAATGAGTTAGGGAAAATGCGGGATGAAGGAATGATTGAGTTTCATAAGAACCACTTTCAAATGATTCAATAAATGTAATATTCATCCCATTGTAATCGACTAGAATTGTCTATTCAAACCACTTAACGTGCGACATTATGAATACTACATCTCCCATACTTGCTGATTTGTAGATGAAACTGCGATTGTACCGGCATCCAATGCCTGACAGATATCCTCTTTATCACAGATCAAACCGCCTGCAATAACTGGTGTACGCTCTGTCGTTGTAATCTTCTTAAGCACCTTCGGCATCACACCAGGAAGCACTTCGATACAATCAGGATGCACTTGATTGCACTGTTTATATATGTTAGAAAGCGCCATTGAATCAATGACAAAGAAACGAAGCACCGTAAACATACCAATCTCCTTAGCATGCTTAATTAACGCTGGCTTCGTACTGATAATTCCATCAGCATGGACTACATTTTTCATGTAATCCACGCTGACTTCCTTCATAGAAATTCCGCTAATTAAATCAATATGTACCATGGCAGTCTTGCCATACTGATG
This sequence comes from Lachnospira sp., assembly GCA_028693195.1. Classification (GTDB taxonomy): domain Bacteria; phylum Bacillota; class Clostridia; order Lachnospirales; family Lachnospiraceae; genus Lachnospira. Next base: position 10,162 of record JAQUVV010000036.1, on the reverse strand, counting down.
TAGCTTATCGACAATCCCTCCAATAGAGCATAAATCTCCATATAATACGAAAACAATAGTACTTTCCACAGACAGGCACTTCTCTAATCCTGCGTCATCCTTAATTGCCGTTATAATGGTGCAGTCTTCCACCCGTTGTGCGAATTTATTCATGTCTATTGCCCTCTCCTATCAATATTTATTAGTAAATTGCGTACCTATGTAAACTATATTATTATTGGACATCTTCGTTAACCTAGATGGTTTCGTTATTACATAATCAAGTTCTCTGCAAGCGCCTTGTCCACATAAGCCTTCGCCTCTGCTGTCAATGGCACAAATGGTTTTCTTGGATCTCCTGCTGCAATCCCCTGTGTCTGAAGCACATACTTCACTGCCGCAATCAGGCCAACCTTGCAGAAGGCTGCCATAATATTATTGGCCTTGTGCTGCATTTCTCTTGCTTCATCAATCTGTCCAGCTAAAAATGCATCATAAATCTTTCTATAATGCGGAAGCATACAGTTAAATGTGCTTCCAATATTCCCCTGTGCACCAAGTGCCAGACCAGCCACCATCGTTTCATCAAATCCATTGAGAATCTTTAATTCAGGATTTAAAACCATGAATCGCTCCATCTGATAAACCACCTGATTAGTGTGCTTCACACCCTCAATGGCACTACTGGTAAACATCTTCTGATAAACCGGATCGCTTAAATCAAATTCCCGCTTGGTATTTCCAGGAAAATTATAGACAATCAACGGCATATCTACAGCCTTAGAAATATCATAGTAATAATTCGCAACTTCCTCACTTGTAAATCCATAATAAAGTGGAGGTGTTGCTGCAATATGCTGAAAGCCCAACTTCTTAGCCTCTTTGGCAAAATCAATTGCCTCCCATGTTGACAGACTACCAACATGTGCAATCAAATCTGCCTTGTCCTTGAACTGTGATGCCACCTCAAATGCAGCTACACGTTCCTCATGGGAAAGCATGAAACACTCCGCGCTGCTTCCTCCCAAGAAAAACCCATCTGCCTTCTCAGAAAGATTCCTTTCCATCAGCTGCTCCAACACCTTCCCGTCAAATTCCCCTGATGCATTAAATGGAGTTGCTGACGCTACATAAATACCCATCATTTCTCTTGCCATGATTCTTCTCCTTGTCTGTATATTCTACGAATTCTGAACATATGTTAATTATAGAATATCAGCCATAGGTTTTCAAGGCAAAATGTACTGATCTAATTCATGAGAAACCTAATATCTTAATTTAATGTTTGATAATGATACTTCCACCTCATAACCTTTTTGCAGCATCATATATTCCATTCCCTTTTTTGCAAGATCAATATGATTCTGTGGTGCAACCACGATTTCTTTCACCGGCAACGGTTCTTTTGAAAGTTGGATTTTAATGTATGGAATCATAAACCCATCTTTTTCGCGAAACAAAACTTCTGTATCCCTCTGTTTCTTGAATACAAAACGATATTCCTGTTCTTCTCTAAACGCTTCATTCTTAAAAAACATTGCATAAACAGCCGTCATCTTCTGAAATTTCCGACACGCCTTTTTATATACCTCATCATTTCTGTCTCTTGCCCCTAGTTCTAATATTTCAGAAAATGTCATATTCATTTCTTCTGACAATCCAGAGCTGAGTATCCTCTTCACAATTCTTTTCTGTTCCTCTGAATTATAAATGACGAACCCGTGGTAATCTATTTTATTATCTTCCAGTATTCGTTCAATAATCTGTTTACTCTTAAATCCAATATTATATCCCGTTCTGCTGCCAAACTCTGACCACATGGTAATACTATCCCGTCTGTTGGAAAAAGACAAAACAAAATAGTCTTTATTTCCTCCACTGGTAATTGCCTGTTCTTCCAGCACATCATCCAAAAACATTTTCTTCCAATTCTTATTGCTGATTACTTCATCACAAATAGATGTAATAATATTATAAATGTGATTGAATTCATTAGGATCATTTAAAAAGTCACTTTTCGTTGCCCAGAAACTATTATTATGTATAATTCCATTGACGCCATTACTTTTCGTGTAATGGTACAGAATTTCTGACCCCTCTACCTGTTTTAATCTTACCTGCTTATTTGGCATTTCTACACCTGCTCAATCTATCTTCATGAAGCTTTCCATCCTGGTAAGCTATGTTAAGTTCCTGTAGAATTGTCTCACACTTTCCCATACACATCTATCAATCCAATGAAAAATCCGTGTAATTCTTTTGTAAAATATTGAATATTCCATCTGCCAATGCCTGATGTCCTGCTTCATCCATATGCTCCCGATCAATGGAACTTGGGGTTGCATATGTACTGGCATCAAGAAATAACACATCATTTGCTTCCGATACTTTTTTATACTCTTTCGCCAAATTCAATGAAACACGCTCAGAATCAGAATCAAATTCTGGATCAAAAGCTTCATCTCCGACACCTTTTCCGAGATGAATCGGAGAAATTACCAGCAGCTTGAATTTCTGGCTGGACTTTTCCCGTGCCTTCACAATAATCTGTTCCAGACCTTTTGCTATAATTCCTGCAGATGCTCCATATCTAGATTTGCAGTCATTAGTTCCAAGCATAATAATTAGAACATCAATCGGATTATGGGTTTCAACGATTGTACCAATGGCATCCACCCCCCTTCTTCCTTCTCGAAATTCATCTTGAAAGACGGTTGTTCTTCCGCATAATCCCTCTTCAATCACCCGAAATTCTGTTCCTAATTTCTTTTGCAGCAATCCTGTCCACCTTGTATTCTCATCAAATCTTCCTGTCCCATCTGGCTTATAACCATAGGTATTGGAATCTCCAAAACATAATATATGAATCATCTGTTTAATCCTCCTACTTGTTTTTCAAGGCAAAATGAATTATTTCCCATTTATTTGATATGATTATTATAGATTAGGCTCTAAGAATTGGCTAATGCATAAAAATAAGAGCCCGCTATAGTCTTCATCTATAGCAAGCTCTTACTGTTACACAATATAGTGCACTCGCTCTTCCTCATACCTATCCTGCTGTTTTCCAAACTTTTCAGGATATCCGCACGGAATAATTGCAAATGCTTCTAATTCCTCAGGCATGGACAATACCTCTGCCACTGCTTTCTGCTGATATTGTCTAATACTGGTTCTGTGAAATATACTATTCATATTTTTCGTCTTCCTTTCTAGTTTCTCATCATTTCAATGGTATGATTCTTTGCTCTCTGCAATAAGATAAGTGCAACAATGGTCCTGCAAATACCTGAATCAGAAGTATTCCTGCGATCATAATGATTTCTACATAAATTAATCCATAACGGATTCCTTCTTTCACACGCTTCTTGCTTCCCATCCCATAATTGAATGAAATAATTGGGGTAATGGCATCTCGAAGACCAAATCCTGCAAAGAATATAAACTGCTGAATCTTATAGAAAATTCCGTAGGCTGTAACTGCTGCAGTAGATACTGCACCAAAGATAATATTCACTCCATAGGTCATAAAGGACATCAGCGCCTGCATAATAATAGCAGGAAATCCAATGACATAAATGTCCTTAATCACATTTTTCTTTAGCTTCAGATAACGCAATCCATGCATGACCTCTTTATTTTTCCCATAATGAAAATACATGGCCAGAAGCCAGGATGCAACCTGTCCAATCACTGTCGCATAAGCTGCTCCTGCAATTCCCATTGACGGAAGACCAAAATATCCAAAAATCAGAATCGGATCCAGTATAATGTTCATCACTGCACCAAGAATCATGGCAATTGTAGAATAAATAGATTTCCCTGTTGCCTGCAGCATCTTCTCATAAATTGCAAACATGACCATGCCAATACATGCCAGTGTGCATATTTTCAAATAAGTATTTCCCATATCAAGAATCACCGGATTCGTTGTCTGTGTCTTTAGATAAAGGTCGATTCCAAAAAGACCAAAGTTAAAAAACACTACATAAATGATTAGTCCTAATGTTACGCCATTTCCTGCTACATATGCCACCTTTTCCTTCTTATTCTCTCCCAGCATTCTGGATAACAGTGCATTGACTCCCACTCCTGTTCCAATACCAAATGCAACGACCAGCATTTGCACTGGAAATGCTAATGTCAATGCATTTACCGCATATTCTCCAGCATGAATAATTCCATCTGCATCTGGTATCCTCGCCACAAACATACTGTCGACGATATTATAGCATGCCTGCAAAACCATAGACAATATAATCGGTATGCCCATAGATAACATCACCTTCGACACTTTTTCAGATCCCATTTTATTCATGGAACCCTTCTGTTCTTCCTGATTCATTTCTTAACGCTTCCTCCCTTATCAACTTCTGATATTTCGTAACTGCTCCTTATCCTTACTTTGACGGTTACTATATTTCTTTTTGAGCAGCAACAAAAAAGAGCGCAAAACCAAATTAATCTGGTTTTACGCTCTTCGCTACTCGATTTCTGTATTATAGCAGAATTTTTTCTAGAATGTCAAAGAATAATTTCTGCTCTGTTTGATTTATATTTTATTTAATCACATGATTGACACGCTGGGCAATAGGTGCTGCTCCTCCCACCAACGGTAATCTTTTCCATAAGTGTTCCACACTTTACACATGACTTTCCAGCCTGTCCATATGCCTTTAGATTTGGCATATTTTGATACTCTTTTCCTTTCCCTGCCAGATATTCTTCTGGTGTCATATCATTGGTTTCAATCCCCCATGTCATGATTTCAGGTATTTTTTCTGCTAAACGTATCCATTCTCTGTCATCTAATTCCAAACATTTTCTCTCAGGATAAATCCCAGCTACATATAATATTTCATCTGAATAGATATTCCCAATTCCTGCAACAATAGATTGGTCATGAAGCATTTCTTTAATTGATTTCTTTCTTCCAGACAGCTTGGATTTCAGATACTCAGCGGTCAACTTCTCATCAAATGGCTCCAACCCCAGCTTATCCTGCCCAGTATATGTATCTGTTTCTTCCGACTTGATATACCAGAAGCGCCCAAATCTACGCACATCTATATATCGAATCTGATTTCCTCCTGACAATGTCAAGATTAAATGCGTGTGCTTTTCCACTTCTGCATCTGCTGGCATCACAAGAAGCTGTCCTGTCATGCGAAGATGTAGAACTAGCCTGTCTCCATTTATGAAATACACGGTCAGAAACTTCCCTCTGCGTGTCATGTTCGAAATAACTTGTCCCTTCAACTCCTTGCAGAACAATTCTTCCTCTGGATATGCAATCACCTGCGAATTAAATACTTGAATATCCGTTATTTTTTGATTCACCATCTGTGGCTCCAATATTCTCCTGATTGTTTCTACCTCTGGTAATTCTGGCATATTTATCAATCTCCTTCGTTTATAACTTCAATTCCAACTGTCCACAGACACTATCCTTTTTTAGATATGACCGCTGTGCTCCCTGCTGAATCATGTCCGATTCTTTCAATTCTCCTAATAATAATGGGGAATCAGGATTATGATACTTGAAATTCTCAAATGCTTTTTTCGGGTTCTTGTTTGCATAGCAATATTTACACCCATTCATACAGGTATCATAGGCTCCGATATCCCTACTCTCCATGCAATGACAGCCCTGACGCATCCCATTATGCTTCAATTCCTTGAATTCAATATGATTTGCATGGCCAAGAATCTCTAGGGTCATACATCCAGATGAATGAATTCCGTACTGCGAATAGTCTCCATTGGTTCCACAGGTTTGAATATAGAGATTGTTTGCAGTCGCAATCTCTCCCAATCCCTTCGCAAGAACATTCTTGTCTGCCTCCGTCATGGGTATCAACTCTGGCATGTTGTTTTCCAACTTCTTATACATTTCTACAAAACTGAATATGCATCTGTCCACGTATGGTGATAACTCTTTTGCCATACGTTCAAAGGTCTCCATATGTGTCTGAATCGTATACTTTTCTGTGAGCAAAACCGGATCATAACGCCAAACCACACGATTCTTTCCCACCAGCTCTGATAATTTTTTTAGAGTTTCCATACTTTCTTCAATAGAGGGAACTCCTGGTTCGATATCTTTTCCATAAGCGGTAATTGTATAGTTAAAATGTGTGTGAAACCGTTCTGTGATTTTATGAACGTCCTTTAGAATCGGTTCATAATTCTTGGAACAGAACTCTACGCAGTCAACTACATCAGGATTCAATTCATACCTTGTAACTTTATTGGGAAACAACGGATTTCTGGAGTATACATACCCCTCTTCAAATCTTTTTAAGAGCCAGCCTGTAAAATATTGCACTGTATCTGTACGACCACCTGTATTTATAATCATGTGTTTAGCCTCATTCTTCATCTATATTTTTAGTTTCCAGTTTATAAATCAAATTTCATTCTTATTCACCCTCGTTCACAAGCATCGTCAGATTTCTTGTGAATTTTCTGGAAAGCCCTATTAGCTGCTCCTGTTCCTCCGGTGTGAACATTGACATTGCCGTGTCCTCTGATCTCGTAATATGCTCTACCGGAATTTTGGCATATGCTCTCCCTGCTTCTGTCATGATGATCTTTTTATTTCTTTTATCTTCCATATCCTCTTCCATCACAACATATCCATCTTGAAGCAGTTTCTTCACGATCAGACTTAATGTCTGCTTTGAATGAAAGGTTCTCTCACATATCTCTTTCTGTGTCAGCCCTTCTTTTGCATAATACAGTACATTCAGCACAAGAAATGTATTCATCAGAATTCCATTTTTCTTCGCATACGCATCATATAAGGCAAACTGTTCATCTCGAAACTTGCAATAGAGATATGCATTTTTCTTATCCTGCTTTGTCATAAAAATCTCCATTCGTATTACATACATAATTCAATTGATTGTTTAGTCAATTTCTTGACTATTATATTAGCATAATAGTCACAATAAATCAAACAAGGCATATAGGATTATTCTTTTTAGTCTTTGATAACTATAGTGAAAGTCTCATTTTACCAATCCGCCTTTCAATGATATAATGAATCATATTTACGAGAGGATAACTTATTTCTATGAAAAACAAAGCAAATACATTAGATCTTACAACTGGAAGTCCCCTGAAGCAAATCTTATTGTTTTCAATACCTTTGGTTTTAGGAACTCTTTTCCAACAATTATATAGCTTCGTAGACACGATTATGGTAGGGCGTTTTATTGGAGAAAGTGCGTTAGCAAGCGTTGGCGTCACATATTCTCTTCATTTCTTAGTCCTTGGATTCGTTCAGGGCGCCTGCGTTGGCTTCGGAATTCCACTTGCACAGGCTGTTGGCAGCCAAAAAGAAGCTGAAATAAAAAAAGATTTTTGGAATGCCACATGGATCTGCTGCATAACCTCCATCATTCTCACCGCAGTCACTTTACTCTCTGCCAATGGACTGTTAAAGCTTATACAGACCCCAGAAGATATTTTTAAAGATGCATTGATTTATATCTCTATTATGTTTCTTGGAATTCCTGCGTCGATTTTATATAACTTCTGTGCCAGTGCCTTAAGAGCTTATGGCGACTCAAAGCGACCTTTTTATTTCTTACTTGTCTCAAGCTTTTTAAATATTCTGCTTGATTATATTTTTATCGTGGTTATTCCATTTGGAATCGCAGGCGCTGCCGCAGCAACCGTCATCAGTCAGCTTGTCAGCGGTATATTGAATTTATGGTGGATTATTTTTAAGACAACTATGATAAAGGACAGCAAATCATTTATGGCTTTTTCTCCTTCTCATTGCAAGAAATTGAGCATCATTGCATTTCCTATGGGATTCGAATATTCAATCAGTGCCATTGGAGCCGTTGTTATGCAGGGTGCAATTAACTCATTTGGAAGTATCGTCGTCGCTGGTCAGACTTCTGGCGAAAAAATCCGACAGATGTTCACTCTCCCAATGGAAAGTGTTGGTATGGGAATGGCCACTTATGTTGGACAGAATCTTGGTGCAGGGCGCATAGACCGAATTAAGGCTGGTATCAAGGCCGGCATTCAGATTCAATGGACCTATTGCTGCTTTGCATGGATTGCAATTTTTCTCGGAAAGAACGCATTCACATATCTTGTGTTAGGCGAATCCACCAGCACAACTGCCGCTCTTTCCATTGAGTATTTATCTATTATTAGTGTTTTATTCTTTATTCATGGCGCACTGATGATTATGAGAAATACTTTGCAGGGAATGGGATACAGTATGCATGCTGTTTTAAGTGGTGTAGCTGAATTAATCGGAAGAAGTTTGGGCGGTATGCTGGCTGTATGGGGGCTTGGATTCTTTGGTATCTGTATTGCAAATCCGCTGGCCTGGGGATTCGCGTTAATCTACTGCTTCTTCATGGTACGACATTTTTTGGAAAAAATTCAGATATCTAATCAATAATAAATTTTTAGGCATAGATTTCATCATATCGAAATCTATGCCTAAATCTATTTATTTTATCAATTATACTGAACTCTTTTTAATCTTCGGCAAACCACGATTCCCATTAGCAACAATATCGGAAAAATCGTTGCTGCAAGGATTCCTGCCTTGAGATTATTATTCATGGCACTGGATACCATCCCAACCAAAGTTGGTCCACCGGAACAGCCCACATCTCCACCTAAAGCCAGCAGTGCGAACAAGGCTGTTCCCCCCTTCGGCAGAGAAGCTGATGCTTTACTAAAGGTTCCTGGCCACATGATTCCAACAGACAATCCACAGACTGCGCAAGCCAGCAGACTGACGAATGGAAGCGGAATCAGTGAAATCCCCATATATGCGGCGATACATAAAACACTACTATAAATCATGAAACGATCCAAATTGATTTTATGTCCATATTTTCCATAAAAGGTTCTTGCCGTTCCCATCATAATAGCAAATGCCATAGGACCTGCCAGGTCTCCTACAACCTTGGTAATTCCCAACCCCCTCTCTGCAAATGTGGATGCCCACTGGCTGACGGACTGCTCGCTGGCACCTGCACAAACCATCATAAGAAACAGAATCCAGAACAGCTTCATACCGAATAAATCCTTGATTCGAAGTCCTGATTCCCCTTCTGGTAATAAAGGTGCCATCGGCACTTTCGTGAATACCAATGCATTGCAGAGCGGAATCATAGCCCACACAACTGCCAGAAGCTTCCAGTTCTGAATTCCAATCAAGGCAAAAAACAATGTAGATAAAGCAACCACTCCCACATGTCCCCAGCAATAGAAGGAATGCAGCATGCTCATTGCCTTCTCTTTATTGTCTGACGGGCAGGCTTCTACCACTGGACTTACCAGCACTTCCAGCAATCCTCCTCCAATGGCATACAGAATGACCGCAAGCATAATTCCAATAAATGGTGACGGCACCACTTCCGGTAAGATGGTCAGAAAAACCAGTCCTGCTGCCGACAGGACATGTGCAATCACCATAGATGCACGATATCCTATTCTATCCACAAATCCCACCGACAATAAATCCACCAATAGCTGAATTCCAAAATTAATCGTCACAAGCAGTGTAATCTGCGCCAATGGAATATGATAAGCACTTTCAAATGTTAAAAATAATAGCGGAACAAAATTGTTCACAATGGCCTGTACAATGTATGCCGTAAAACAGGCCGTAATGGTCTTGTTGTATTGATTCTTCATATGTTTATATTTCCTTATCATCATAACTATCCAAGAAATGGTGCTTCACACCATTCTCCTTATATGCAACAACTGTGCTAAGATTCACATTTTCAACGCTTCGAAAAATATTACTTTCTACAAACGGATTGGTCTTTTTCATCTCCTGAATCAGCTTCTTGACCTCTAAACGCTTGGACTTACTCTGTCCGTCATCCTGACAGGAAGAACAGGTATCCGTAAACTTACATGCACACTGGATAAAGTACAGGTGATTGGCATCTCTCCATGCCTTAATATCATCTTCTCGTATGAGATACAGCGGGCGAATTAATTCCATGCCCTCGAAATTCGTACTGTGAAGCTTGGGCATCATGGTCTGCATCTGCGCTCCATATAGCATCCCCATAAGGATTGTTTCAATTACATCATCATAGTGGTGCCCCAGAGCAATCTTATTGCATCCAAGCTCCTTCGCTTTACTATAAAGATGACCTCTTCTCATACGCGCACATAGATAACA
>JAQUVV010000035.1 GCA_028693195.1 Lachnospira sp. | reverse complement strand
AGAGCCAACGCCACCCACATCCATCTTAATTAAGATTCCGAAAATCACAAGCCAAATGGCGATAATCACAACTGCAATTAAAATATTAGTCAGTTTGCCGCCTTTTCCTGAAGATTCATCTCCGTCCAGTTCCTTATCAATATCCAACTCTTCTTTTGATTTCTTCTTTGCCATATCAATATGTCTCCATTTCCACTATCTCTTGCTATGCATCCGTTCCTCTGTCATTATAATTAAAACTGACTACTTCATCAATCTCTTTCTTCTCAGACGAATTCAGCTCCTGCTTAAACCCTTCAAACGCTTTCTCTTTCAGCTTATCCTGAATCTTTCTCTCCTGCATAGCTGTATTCAAACTTTCTCTTGCAGTATCCAGATTTCTCTCTGCAATCTTAATCCGTATTGCCTGCTGTGCAATCTGATCTTTTATAACTCGGATAGAATCTTTACACCGCTTCATTTCAAAAACATTCAATCTACCGCCAGCAGTCCCACGCAGCTCATCCTCATAAGCACGCATTCTTGCTACAAGCGTTCTCATCGCATCTTCCTCCTGAGAAAGCAAAATCGACATCTGTGCATATTCTGTCTTCGCCTGTGTTTCCAAACGTTCCTTAATATTCAAAACATTTTGCATTCCATAGATAAATTTCGCCATAAATGTTACATTCCATTCTTGAGTTCCATCGAAAGAGAATCCCTAATTCCAGTTATTCATATATCCGTCTTATCTGCGAGCCGGCCCTCTTTGCGGTGGTGTTTTTCCAGCCGACGGATTGCCCAATTGCAATGTTCCGTTTTCAAATGCTTCATAATCAGAGAACAATTCATTCAACTGATTGATTTCATCCTCAAAAGAGAATTTTTCTTCTGTACCCTGACATAAGAATTTATTAACCTGATTAATCTTTAGAACTGCATAATCAATATTGCGGTTTGAGCCACTCTTATATGCGCCAATGTTAATCAAATCTTCTGCCTCATTATATGTAGCAAGAACATTCTTCAATCTTCCTGCCATTCGCTTATGCTCCTTATCCACAATCTGACTCATACATCTTGATATACTCTGTAGAACATCAATTGCAGGATAATGATTCTGGTGTCCCAGTTTTCTTGACAACATAATATGCCCATCCAGAATACTTCTTGCGGTATCCGTAATCGGTTCATTGAAATCATCACCATCAACGAGGACTGTATACAGTCCCGTAATAGATCCTTTTGAAGACATCCCGGCACGTTCCAGAAGCTTTGGCATCTCACTATATACACTTGGCGGATACCCTCTCGTAACTGGAGGTTCCCCCGATGCCAGACCTATCTCTCTCTGTGCCATGGAGAATCGTGTCAGTGAATCCATCATGAGCAGAACATCCTTCCCCTGATCTCTAAAGTATTCCGCAATAGCCGTAGCCGTCTTGGCAGCCTTATTTCTAATAAGTGCTGGCTTGTCCGATGTTGCGACAACCAGCACACTTCGTTTCATTCCTTCTGGACCAAGATCTCGTTCTACGAACTCTCTGACTTCTCTTCCTCGTTCTCCAATGAGAGCAATAACATTAATATCCGCCTTAGTATTCCTTGCAAACATACCAAGAAGTGTACTCTTTCCAACGCCACTTCCTGCGAATATTCCAATTCTCTGTCCTTTTCCAACTGTCAGCATACCGTCAACCGCCTTCACTCCAAGGGGAAGAACTTCGCTGATAATCTCCCTGGACATAGGGTCTGGAGGTGCTGCTTCCACAGAATACTCCTCTCCTGTTTCAAGTGAATCTGCATGAATCGGATTTCCCAGTCCATCTACCGTATGTCCTAAGATTTCATCGCTCACACGAACTGTCAACGGTTTCTCCGTATTCTCCACAATGCTTCCCGGTCCAATTCCATCTACCACATCAAACGGCATAAGCAGCACTCTGGAATCCTTGAAGCCAACAACCTCTGCATATAATGTCTGACTTTTATCTGCAGAGTAAATCTTACATAAATCATTCAGCTTTGCATCAGGGCCTACTGACTCTATAGTCAAGCCTACAATCTTCGTAACCTTGCCTAACTTCTCATAGAAAGATTTTTCTGCCAAATTTAAGTATTTAGTTAAGTCTGACATAATCCCTCCATTCTATACATTTACAGATTCACATCGCAGCCCCTGAATATCCTATCTGCACTGAAGCCTTAATTATACGCAGCTCAATAATTTCAAATTCTTAATCAGATTGTTCAGTTCAATATCCAAGCTGCAATTAAAAATCCCAGTTTCTGTTTCTATCATACACTCATTCCGCTTCATAGAAGCATCTTCTACAATATCCATCTGAATCTTCCTAGACATTGCACTATATATTTTTCCCTGATTTGCTACTAAGAACTTATAATCCTCTGGACAAGCCTTAATTACAAATTCGCAGCTATTATCTACATTCTTCATCACACCATTAATAAGATGCAATATAATATCCTGATTATCTTCTGCAACAGTCAATGTTACCTTTCGAAAAACTTCTGTCAGTACGTCGACTAATTCTGGTTCTAGCTGTTGTTTCTTTTCTTCATATTCCTGTTCCAGCTGCAGCTTCTTCTGTTCAAACTCTGATGCTAACTGTGCACGTTGTTCTTCCAGCTCATGCTGTGCCTGAGAAATACCTTCATGATATCCCTGGTCTCTTGCATTCTCCGCTATCTGATCCGCTTCGTTAATGGCATTCTCCCTGATTTTATCAGCCTCAGACTGCGCCGAATTCAGAATCTCATCTGCCTGAGCTTTTGTTTCTTCCAGTACCTGTTCACTGGTTGCGCCCAGCTCTTCACTCGATGTTTCATCATCTGATATCAACTGTTCAACCACATCTGCATTCAATCCACTGATAAACCCATCTGCATTCACCGCCTGCTTCTCATTCTCCATGATTCTGGCAAGCTTATTCTGAATCAATTCATTATAATCTATGACTCTTTCTGTTTTAGAAACTGTCATCCCTTTTTTCAACAGATTAGACAATGATCTCGTCACCTCCGCCTCTTGCAATAACAATCTCAGCTGAATCCTCCAGTTTTCTGATGATGTTAACAATCTTCTGCTGAGCCTCTTCAACATCCTTCATACGAACAGGTCCCATAAAGTCCATATCCTCTTTGATCATAACTGCAAGACGCTTTGAAAGATTGTTCAGAATTACATTCTGTACTTCCTCTGTAGCACCCTTTAATGCAAGTGCAAGGTCACTATTATCCACATCTCTGAGAACTCTCTGAATTGCTCTATCATCCAATGAAAGAATATCCTCGAATACGAACATCTTCTTCCGGATTTCATCAGCAAGCTCTGGCTCTTCCACTTCCAATGTTTCCATAATATGCTTTTCTGTTCCACGATCGACAGAATTCAGAATATCTACAATGGCATCGACACCACCAACAATGGTGTAGTCCTGATTCACCAAAGATGCAAGTTTACGTTCCAGTACCTTCTCAACCTGCTTAATTACGTCTAGAGATGTACGATCCATCTGTGCAATACGCTTCGCAACGTCCGCCTGTTTTTCAGGAGGAAGTGCGGACACCACCATTGATGACTGTGAAGCTGGCAGGTATGAAAGAATCAAGGCAATCGTCTGAGGATGCTCATCCTGAATAAAGTTCAATAGCTGACTTGGATCCGTTTTTCTGATGAATTCAAACGGACGTACCTGTAGACTTGCTGTCAGCTTACCAATAACATCTCTTGCCTTATCTTCTCCAAGTGCTTTCTCAAGGAGCTCTTTCGCATAAGAAATACCACCTTCTGCAATATACTGCTGTGCCAGACATACTTCGTAGAACTCATTCAAAACTTCTTCCTTTGTCTGCGGAGATACACTGCTTGTATTGGCAATTTCCAGTGTAAGCTGTTCAATCTCTTCTTCTTTCAAATGTTTAAATATCTTCGCAGATTTCTCTGGTCCTAATGCTATCAAGAGTGTAGCTGCCTTTTCAACGCCATCCATCTCTCTATCATTACTTCCTGATTTTGCCATAGTATTTCACCTTTTTCTTAATTATGTGTATCATATTATTCATGCTCTTCTAAATATACGATTGCATGCATATAATCGTTGTTTAATTCCATCCATCATTGAGCCAGTTTCGAAGCAATAATGCCACCGCTTCTGGATTTTCATCCACAAACCGTTCAATTGCCTTCCTAGTCTCTGATTTCTCATGAATATCAATCTCATCCACTGAAGGCTGGTTTTCTTTTGTAGTCGCAAGCATCTCTTCTACAGACAATTCCGGCTCCTTTTCTTCCACTGTCAATGGTTTCGCACTTCTAATCACAACAAACACAAGCAATCCAAGGATTGCTGCCGCAAGAACAATCTGTAACCAGAATGTAACTGTGCTGAATATATTGGTTGATTCTGCATCATAGAATGCTGGCTTCTGATATGCCATAATGGTGATATTCGCAACAGGAATTCCCGTACCTGTTGAAAATGCCTGTGCCCATGTATTATCAACTTCAAGCACTGTGGATTCCGTATTCTGTGCCTTGAATTCATCCCAAGTCATATTATCCAGATAGCCCAGTCTTTCACATTCCTCTTCATTATAGACCACATTCTTAATCAACGTAACTGTACATGATGAAGAATCATATACAACCGAACCTGGAGTCGTTGTTGTAGTTGTCACCAGTTCATTTGGCTGGTAGTCATATTCCTTTACGCTATACTCTGATGTACTAGATGTTCCATCTGATACCGTATAAGTTGTTCCATCTGTATTATTCGATGATGTCCCCGGTGTTCCACTTGCTCCATCTGATCCCTTAGAAATCTCTTCATAGGAATGCGAGAATAACGCCTGATCATTACCATTCTGAGCAGAATATTCTGTAGCGATAGTGTTGACAGCATCCCAATTCAATACCAGATTCATATTAAAATATGCATCATCATAAAGACCTGTTGCAAGAATTGCCTGCTTCATCCCCGCCTTGTTGGTTGCCTCAATCTGTGCCTTATACTTCTGCTGATTTCCATAACTGATACCAGTACTGTTCGATGCTGCACTGGCGCCATTAAAAAGCGTTGTTCCATCTGTAGAAACAATTGTAATATTATTAGTTGTCTTATTCCCCATTGCTGTCGCAAGGAGATTTGCCATGCTTTCTGCCGTTTCATCTGATACTGATTTCGTGATATTCAAAACAACTGATACTGAAGATTCCTCCGTCGTCTGATAGAAAGAATTCGAATCATCTGGAACTGAAACCGTAACAGATGCATTCTTTACTCCATCCATAGCCTCTAAATCCGACTTGAACTTATATTCCAGATAATGCTGGTACTTCTTATTACGATCAGAATCTGTAGTGGTAAAATCGCTGGCCATCGCATCTTCGAATGAATAGCCGTCTGGCTGGATATCTGAAGATGCAATCAACATCTTCGCAGCAGTCAAATCCTGCTTTCTAACCTGAACCGTCAGTGTATTATCTGCAACTTTATAGTCATAGCTGCTGCCAGATAATAATGTCGTCACCTGACTCATCTCATTATAATCCTGACAAGTTGTCAAGGTCTCATAATCTGGTCTCGTCAGTACTGCAGCAAGAATAATAACTGCAACTACAAGTACTGCAACCGCACTGACAATCAATGTCTTCTGTTTCTTTGTCCAATTGTTCCATATTTCCAGCAATCTCTTTGGAATTGCTTTCAATCTATCTAACATATATCATCTTCCTCTTTACAGATATTGATTAAATCTGCATATTCATAATCGAATTGTATGCTTCTAATGCTTTATCACGAATGGCAACTGTGTACTGAAGTGCAAGATTTGCCTCCTGCTGATACACACCAAGTTCATGAGTATTGGTCAGCTTTCCTAAGGCAAAATCAACCTCCGCCTGCTGAGCTTTCTGAATATAACTGTTCGTACTGTCCAGCAATCCAGACACTGTATTATATACCGAATCAAAGGATTCATCTCCACTGCCTGTCCCGCTATTCACTTTCGTAGACTGCTTCATAGCGTCTGTTATCTTCGAGACATAATCACTCCCAAGAGAACTTACTGCCGATGTTAAATCCATAAGTATTCCTCACTTTTATCTTTCATATTGTCTGCTTCATAGATTCATTTTAAAAATATGTTCTAATAAGCCATGTTAAAATCAAAGAATAAGACTATGCATTCTGTCCAATCGTCAAGCCCTTGCTTGCCATAGACTTGCTTGCATTAAATGCAGATATATTAGCCTCATATGATCTGGAAGCATCAATCAAATCCGTCATCTCCTGAACCACATTCACATTCGGATAGGTTACATATCCGTTGTCATCCGCATCTGGATGAGAAGGGTCATAAACCATATTCATATCTGTGGATGTATCCTCATATACAGATGTAACCTTCACTCCATCTCCAAGTCTTCCGCCCTGTGCATTCTTTAAAACGCTGGCAAAAGAAGATCCTGAGGAATTCGCGCCTCTAATCGCTGTTGCTGAAGTCAATGTCTTCTCTGTAAATACAACTGCCTTACGGACATATGGTGTTCCATCTGATGTTCTTGTTGTATTAGAATTGGCAATATTCTCAGAAATCACATCTGTACGAAGCTGCTGTGCAGTCATACCAGATGCACTGATATTAAATGCTGTAAATAATGACATATTATTTCCTCCTTTATCAATGTAACTCTATCTAAAATCTTATATTAATTCAATCTTCCCTCTTACTTAATCACTGATCGAATTCTTGAAAATTCATTATTCATACTATCAACCAAAGCATTATAATTCAACTGCTCTGATGCAAGCTCTACATTCTCTGTAGATAAATCCACATTATTTCCATCCATTCTATATGATAGATTCCCGTGATCTGTATACGTTCTTGTTGTCACCTTGCTTAAATCCATCTGATTGACCTTCTGCGTTAATGTAGAATCTGAATTCCCCGCTGACTTGATTGCAGAATTCAGATAAGTTGAAAACTCCAGATCCTGTCTCTTATAATTGGGGGTATCTACATTGGCAATATTATTGGTCAATATTTCCTCTCTCTGCCAGCTGGCATCTGCCGCCGTCTTCAAGACATTCACATATCCAAACATTCCTGAACTCATACGCATCTCCTTCCAATTGCAACTCTACGCAAAAATACTAATTTATATTATAAATTATAACAGCAAAATTACAAGGTTTTTTTCAAAAATTCACATAATACTGTATTTTATATTTCGCAAATCCACTATATGTTGTCCAGAACCCACCCGTTCCATAGCTTAAATCCAGCCAATGCTGTCCTGACATGAATAGAGAGGGAGAATCCATATTGTCAGATCCTTCCTCTCTGCTATACCGACATCCTGTCAGCTTATCTGTTACTATTTGCTCTGTTCACAGCAACAAACTTCTGTCTATATAGATTCTGTCGCCTATCTTTCATCGTACTTTCTGATTTCGTCAAAAACCACTTCGTTGATGACCTTAATATAGGTTCCCTTCATTCCTGAAGACCGAGATTCAATAACTCCTGCACTTTCAAACTTTCGAAGTGCATTCACAATCACTGATCTGGTAATTCCTACTCTGTCAGCAATTTTACTGGCCACCAGAATTCCTTCTGTACCATCCAGCTCCTTAAATATATGCTTGATTGCTTCCAGCTCCGATGAAGAAAGAGTGCTGATTGCTGACTTCACAATCTGCTGTTTTCTAACTTCTTCTGCATTCTCCTCATTCACTGAACGCATCATCTCAAGGCCTACAACTGTCGTACCATACTCACAGAGAATAATATCGTCAATTTCATAACTGTTATCGCTCTTATACATAAACAGTGTACCTAGACGTTCTCCCCCGATTTCAATCGGTGCAAGCAGCGCCTGAAACTTCTTAACATTATCCGTCGTAAACCCAAGTGTTGACAGATTCACGTTCTCTTTTGTCGATAGAACGCTTAACAGTCTTTCATTCAACATAGAATCAACAAATCCACCAACCTTATCATAAATCAGCTCATCAATGACATCTACATCTTTATAAAACCCTGTTCCTAATACCTTACCCTTCTTGCTGATTACAAGAATATTTGACTCAAGAATTCCGCTTAACACTGCGCAGATATCATTAAACTCCACACGGTGTGAATGATTGTTGTGCAGAAGCTTGTTAATCTTTCGAGTCTTATCTAATAATTGAACACTCATTCGTACTAATACCTCCCTATTGTCTCTGAATATTCTAAAAGAATAACAATTTTTCATACTTTTCTAGGTAAATATTAGCACAGCTTTAATAAATCTTCAATAATTTTCGTACAATTTACCTATTCAGTCTGATCTTTTGTATGATTGTTCACTTCAACATATCCACAATTTTCATCATGACACACAAGTTTGTTTCCTTTTTCCAGCATATATCCGCCACATTTTGGACACTTCTTCTCTGACGGTTTCTGCCATGTCATAAAATCACATTCTGGATTGCTCTCACAACCATAATACTTTCTTCCCTTTTTCGTCTTACGTAAAACGATGTCCTTTCCACACTGTGGGCACGCAACTCCTATCTTTTCCAGATATGGTTTTGTATTCCTGCACTCTGGGAAACCTGGGCATCCTAAGAATTTTCCATGTGGGCCGTATTTAATTACCATATTTCGTCCACATTTTTCACAGACAACATCTGTTTCTTCGTCCGCAATCTTCACGTTTTCAAGATTCTTCTCTGCTTCTTTAATTGCTTCATCCAAATCCGGATAGAAGTTTCGGATAATCTCCTTCCACTTCACCGTTCCTTCTTCAACGCCATCTAACAGTGATTCCATATTCGCAGTGAAATTCACATCCACGATTGTCGGAAACGCATCCTTCATCATCTTATTCACTGCTTCTCCCAATTCAGACACATAGAGATTCTTGTTTTCCTTTACAATATATCTTCTTGCAATAATAGTCGAAATTGTTGGTGCATACGTACTTGGACGTCCAATTCCTAATTCCTCCAACGTCTTTACAAGAGAGGCTTCTGTATAATGTGCTGGTGGCTGTGTGAAATGCTGTGTTCCAGCCACATCTTCCAGTTTCAAAACAGATTTTTCATCAATTCCCTTTACCAATGCGTTAGCCTCTTCTTTATCATCATCGCTCTTATATACAGACATAAAACCGTCAAATACAACCTTAGATGCAGCCACTGTAAAGCGATAATATCCTGTAGCAATCTTCACAGATGTTGTTTCATAAAGTGCGGGTGCCATCTGGCTTGCCGTAAAGCGCTTCCAAATCAACTGATAAAGACGGAACTGGTCTCTAGACAGTGATTCCTTAATAATTGCAGGAGAAAGTGAAATATCCGTTGGACGAATGGCCTCATGGGCATCCTGAATCTTCTTATCATCCTTTTTCTTTGTATGAATCTCCGACAGATACTTCTCGCCATAATTCTCTGTAATATAATCAGCTGCTGCCACCTGAGCTTCATCTGCCACACGGGTAGAATCTGTTCTTAAGTAAGTGATGATACCAATAGAACCACGTCCAGCAATATCAACACCTTCATACAGCTGCTGTGCAATTCGCATGGTCTTCTGTGTCGCAAAATTCAAAGTCTTAGAAGCTTCCTGCTGCAAAGTACTTGTTGTAAAAGGAAGTGGGGACTTTTTCGTCTTCTCACTTTTCTTAACACTTTCCACTGCCGGTTTCCCCTTCTTAACCGCTTCAAGAATCCCCTGCATCTGCTCCTGTGTCTTGATATCGATTTTTCCACTCTTATCGCCATAGAACTTGGCAACAAGCGGTTTCTTCTCTCCCTTTACATCGAAGCTGGCTTCCATTGTCCAATATTCTTCCGGAATAAATGCATTGATTTCATCTTCTCTGTCACAGATAATACGCAGAGCTACAGACTGAACACGTCCTGCACTTAACCCTCTCTTAATCTTATTCCAGAGAATCGGACTGATGCTGTATCCCACAATACGGTCAAGCACACGTCTTGACTGCTGTGCATCTACCAGATTCATATCTATCTTTCTAGCATCCTTGAGAGATGCTTTCACTGCATTTTTCGTAATTTCATTAAATGTAATACGATAAATATCCTTCTCTTCCAGCTTTAACGCCTGTGCCAAATGCCAGGAAATTGCTTCTCCCTCGCGATCGGGATCGGTTGCGAGATATACTTTGTCTGCTTTCTTGACTTCCTTACGAAGCGCAGCTAAAAGGTCTCCTTTTCCACGAATTGTGATATACTTTGGCTCATAATCATGTTCAATATCAATTCCCATCTGACTCTTAGGAAGATCTCTGACGTGTCCCTGTGATGCCATTACTTCGTAATTCGCACCAAGAAACTTCTTAATTGTTTTCACCTTTGCCGGTGATTCCACTATAACTAAATATTTTGCCATAAATATTAATTCCTCTCATCTTCTAAAGATGTATCCCTATATAACAGTTCTTTGACACCTCCCTGACGTTCCCCTCTAGTTCAAGTTCCAGCAGTAATGCACTCACTTCTGGTATGGTGAGACCTGTTTCTTCTATAATAGTATTCAAACTCTTTGGATACAAATTGAGTCCACTATATAACATATTTTTTTTTTTTGCAAGCCCTGATTCACATGAGAAAATATTTTTATTATTATTTTTTCTCTGCTCCAAGGACTCTTTCTTCAATAAAAGATTGTAATTCTCAGCGACCTTCCCATTAGATAAAATGTCTTTCGGATTCAGAATTACCTGTGCTCCCATCTGAATCAATCGATTGCATCCCTCACTTAAAGGATCTCCAATTCTTCCCGGAACTGCCATGATATCCTTATTCTGTTCTAACGCCTGATCTATAGTAATCAATGATCCACTCTTCTTTCTTGCTTCAACGACGATAACCACATCGGAGAGTCCACTAATAATACGATTTCTCATCGGAAACTGTCCCGGCATCGGCTGTGCGCCAGGCGGATATTCTGAGATTACACCTCCATGCTCAAGAATCTGCGAGTATAATTCTATATTCACTCTTGGATAGCATATATCGACTCCACAGCCAAGTACCGCCAAAGTATATCCATTTCCCTTTAGTGCTCCCCAGTGTCCTGCTGCATCTATCCCCATCGCCATGCCGCTGACCACTTGAATTCCCATATGCGCAAACTCTCTCCCAAACTGTAACGCAATGTTTCTTCCATATTCTGTACATCCTCTTGCACCCACAATCGAAACCACTGGGCAATTCTTTTCTGGCAGTCTGCCCTTATAATATAATGCATAAGGCGCATCAAATATTTCATATAATTGTGCTGGGTAATCTTCTTTCCCTGGATGCGTAAAATATATCCCTCTCTCCTGAAGTCCAAGGAAATCCTCATACAGCTTTGAGCTCTTCTTCATATCCTGTATGGTGATTATCTGCTCCCTGCTCAGTCCAGTTACCCTTTCCAATAATTCATTACTTGTCTCGTAGATTTCTTTCGGTGTCTGAAAGATATTCAGCAGCTCACGAATAGCACTATTCCCCACTCCATTCATATTGCACAGCCAATACCAATAGTATTCATCGTTTTTCTCCATTAAACTTCTCCCCACTTTCTCTGTCACTATTTAGGATTCAGGTGTCAAAAGGTGCTTTTATAAAGTAGTGTTGCCATATTGCACAAAAACGTCCTTTTTTATTCCGTCGTCCGATATTAAGAAACTCTAACCTTGATGTGTGTATTGTCTTTATTGACGCAAACAGTCCCATTCACCATCCATGGTTCAATGGGCCTTCAATCAGACATCGTGTCTGATTGTTGCTGACAATATAACATCAAGCTAAGAGTTTCTAAATATCTACCAAGTCATAAAAACAGTTCGCTTTTCTGCAATCTGACAATAAAAGTTTTGACCAGCACCTTTTGACACCTGAATCCATTTAGCTAATTGCGAAACTATCTATGTTACTAATTCAGCTTATTCAATGATATATCACAGCTTCGATATCCCATTGCTTCTGATAAATGTATGAGTTCAATCTGCTCGCATCCATCCAAATCCGCAATTGTCCGCGCTGTCTTTAATATCTTGTGATATCCTCTTGCTGTTAACTGAAGTTTTTCAAATCCTGCCTCCATGATTTTCTGACATTGTTCATTCAACTGGCAGTACTTCTTAATATCTCTGGTATTCATCTCCGAATTAAAATTGATTTTTCTTCCTGCAAAACGTTTCTGCTGAATCTGCCTTGCATGCTCTACCTGCTGTTTCATATAGGCGGTAGTCATAACCCTGATGTTATCTTTCTTGTTCTCTTTCTTGTTTTCTTCCCTATCTTCTTGATTCTCTGTTAAACCATCTCTTACATTTTGTACTTTGCAATCATGATTAATCGACTTATCGTCCTGCAAATCCGCGAACTTTATCTCGTCCGTCTTCACACATAAATCGAAACGATCCCACATAGGCGCACTGATTTTCCCCATATACCTGCGAATATCATGTTCCGTACAGGTACATCTGGTTCTGTCTGGATAATATCCACATTTGCATGGATTCATGGCTGCTGCCAGCATAAAATCTGCTGGATATGTATAAGCAGCATCTAGCCGTACCAACGTAATCTTCTTGTCCTCCAATGGCTGCCTTAAGGATTCCAATATGGTACTCTTAAATTCCGTCATCTCATCTAAAAAAAGTACTCCTTTTCCTGCAAGAGTGATTTCGCCGGGTCGCGGAATCGCGCCTCCTCCAAGCATCGCTGCTTCTGTGATATTATGATGTGGACTTCGAAAAGGTCTCTTATGAATCAGTCCTTCATCCTTCTCCAAAATCCCCGCAACACTGCATATCTTCGTCACTTCCAGACTTTCTTCATAAGACAGGTCAGGCATAATAGTAGGAATCCGCTTTGCAAGCATAGACTTTCCGCTTCCTGGTGTACCTATGTAGATGATATTATGCATTCCTGCCACCGCAATCATGGTTGCCCGCTTTGCCATGTACTGACCACGAATATCACTAAAATCCTCATCATTACCATCATCCCCTATCAGATGATTTTCTTGAATACTTTTTTCTTTGCCTTCCTCTATGTAAACTGCTTTCTCATGATTCTCTTCTGCCTCTCTTGAATGTCCAATCAAAAACGCCGATAATACCCCTTCTGTATGTTCTTCCTCCGTCAATTCAATCTTTCCGTTCAGGTATGCAATTACCTGCTCCAGATTTTCCACAGCAAGCACTCTGATACCATCCACTATAGCAGCTTCTTTCCGATTTTCCATTGGAACAATGCAGGTTGTGATTCCACTATCTACCGCTGCACTAACGCACGGTAGAATTCCCTTTACTCCGTGAATCGTCCCATCCAAGCTGAGTTCTCCTACTATCAATGTATCCTTTAGCCGCTCTTCATTGACCAAATTATTCGCTACCAGAATTGCCAGTGCAATTGGCAGGTCAAAACCAGTTCCATCCTTCCTAATATTGGCCGGCGAAATGTTGATTACAATACGCTGCGGTTTTAATTCAACTCCTGAATTCTTAATGGCCGCACGAACTCGTTCTCTAGCCTCCTTCACCTCAATTCCCAGAAATCCGCTCATCTCAAAAACAGGCAATCCCATTCCTACATCCGCTTCCACATGAACAATCTGTGCCTCCAATCCGCATATAGACGCACTTACTACATTACTGTACATACAAGTTAACCTCCCTTATTTAATTATGTTTTTGTTACTGTTCCGTACCTTATGAACACTCACTTTTACTATATAAAAGATTGCGCATTCTTATCTAGCAATCTTTCACAACAACCTTTGTCTTTATATATTGAAAATTCCTGTGGTGATCGGCTAATCTGCCCTTCAAGCATTTCATTTGACTTCTACTGCTTGACCCCACTTATGAACAGACATAGGCATGTCTGTATGTCTATGTCTGTTGAAACCTATCAGAGAACATCCTTCTCTAATTGAATAGAATCCATACAGCAATAACTGGGAGTTTCACCCGAAATTGCTGTATGAATATATAACTTCATATAATTTAATTACTTATTTGTGTGATACTTCTCTAAGATTTGCTCATCATTGTCTTCTGGATTACACTTTACTTTTAGGAATGAATTCAATCTTTAAAACCATCCCCATTCCCTCTGCTAATCTTTTTAATAAATTAATAGAAGGATTTCTCGTCCCATTCTCAAGCTTACTAATATCTGCCTGATTAATCCCTGTTTTCTCTGCAAGCTGCTTCTGTGTCAGATTCTGTGAGGTTCTTGCATCTACAAGTGCTCGAATCACTTCAAATTCCGGCTGCAAATCATCATATTCTCTTTTAAAGTTCTCATCCTGTAATTGTTTCTCTAAAAAATCATCGAATCTTTTCATTGTTTTCACACCTTTCCGGATAATCCGTTCGGAATCTCTTTGCTCTTTCAATCTCTGCTCTCGGAGTTTTCTGCGTCTTCTTTACAAATCCATTTGTTAGTATTATCTTTCCATCATAATAGAAAAAATATAACACTCTGGAAATATCACTCCCCACTTTTGCACGTAATTCAAATATTTCATCATCAATGTGCTTACTATATGGCTCTCTAAGCATATTCCCTTTTTCTTGCAGTATCTGTATCATCCCTGCCAGTTTCGCTCTCATCTTGACATCTAGTGCTAACAAAAAATCTTCAACAGGCACTTCTCCGCTTTCCTTTTCATAAAATTCAGCTTGGAATTCATACATATATTTTTCTCCTTTCATTATATGGCATATATGCCATACCGTCAATTTCTTTTTGAAAATTCCTGTGGTGATTGGCTAATCTGCCCTTCAAGCAGTTGATTTAACTTCTGCTGCTTGAACCCACATATGAACAGATATAGGCATGTCTATATGTCTATGTCTGCTAAAACCTATCAGAGCGCATCCTTCTCTGATATAATAGAATCTGCACAAATCCACCCCAGGAGTTTCACCCGGTAGATTTGTGCAAATGTATTCATTACTTCTTTTATTTTATATTAACATATATGCATTCATGATGCAATGCATAATTACTATTTCTTTGTCATCTTTTCCAGCACATTCAAGTCATTCTCAAAACTCTCGAAGGTCGGATAGAATTCATTTGTCGGGAATACCTTCTGCACCATAGATTTGCTCAAAGCATCGAATGCTCTAACATCTACAGGCTTTGAATAAAAAAATCCCTGAGCATAATCCGAACCAATTTCTGCAAGGAAATTAGACTGTTCGATATTTTCCACACCTTCTGTAATAACTTCCAGTTCGATATCCTTTGCCAGTGCTACCAGATATCGAAGAATAGATGCACCCTGCTTCGAATTCGTATTACTATTAATGAAACTTCGATCAATCTTCACCTGATCGACAGGATAATCCTTTAACAGATTCAACAGGGAATGCTTACTACCAAAGTTATCAATACAGATAATATACTCATTCTCCACTAACTGACTCATAATTTCTGCCACAGAATACGTCGTATCTGTCAGACCTCGTTCTGGAATTTCCAGCACCAGGTATTCCTTGGAAACAAGATATTTCTGAACCAATTCATTTAAGATTCCTATAAACTTCGTGTTGTTCAAATGTATTGGCGATATATTCATATGAATCGGGACTGGCTGAATCTTGTTATCCATCCATCTACGAAGTGTCTTACAGCACTCCTCCCACATATAATAATCCAAACGTTCCACCAACTGGTTACTCTCGAAAAATCGGAAGGAACACATATGGGGAAAGCACCCCTTTTCCCGGATACTCCCAACGCACCAAAGCTTCTGCACTATGAATACGAAATGTCTTAAGTCTACAATCGGCTGAAGAT
>JAQUVV010000034.1 GCA_028693195.1 Lachnospira sp. | reverse complement strand
TCGTTCGCATTGGTTGCGTTACATAACATACCAAGGCGAACTGCGTTCACCTTATACGGTATGTAAGTAACGACGGCTCACTAGTACCTGCTTATGGCATAACACATACTCTGCGACATCTACATAAAGCAAGATTGCACAAAAAGCGTGGACTATCGCAACGTGGAATAGCGAATTACGCAGTCAAGTTTTCAGTTCTATGTTGAATTGTACTTTTGTAGTCGAATATAAATGAAAAAAGTACAACGCACATTGAGAATGTACTTTATCCCCCTTCATATGGACTTAGACAGTACAACTTAGTATGAATATCATATATTTGCATTACAATCATATGTCGAATGTACTAATATTCGCATTTTCAATCATAAATAGTACAATACACGTTTAAACCGCAGCATCGTCTCCATCAATATAATCAATCTTCATCAAAGTCAATCCCTGTGGTGGTGCTGTTTGTCCTGCTGCACAACGATTCTTTGCCTCCAGCATTTCTTCTACATCTTTTACTGATTTCTGTCCTTTTCCTACCTGAATCAAGGTTCCAGCAATAATTCGTACCATGTTGTACAAGAAGCCATTGCCTCGGATTCTAAACCTAATTATTCTCTTCAAACTGTCAGAATCGCTCCCAATACTTGAATCATTCTGATTAAGGCCTAAATTCTCACACTTCTGTTCTTCAATTTCTATGGAATAGACAGTTCTTACTGTGCTCTCCACCTGGGTTCGCACACAACAAAAGCTCTTAAAATCATGCTCCCCAATAAGAACTGAAGCTGCCTCTCTCATAGTATCTATATTCAGATTTCCCGGTACATTCCAAACATAATTTCTCAGCTTGGGATTTGGAAATGTTGCATTTAATACCTGATATTCATATGTTTTTTCTGTATTACAGTGTCTTGGATGAAAATCCGTCTTTACTTCTCTGGACTCCTGCACACAGACATCTTCCGGTAAAAAACGATTGATTGCATAACTCCAACGCTCTCCTGGAATCGTTGACTCTGTATCAAATACAGCCACATTTCCCATGGCGTGAACTCCTGCATCTGTTCGGCTTGCACCTGTTACATGAAGCCTTTCCCCTGTAATATGTTCGATTGCCTGATCTAAGACCTGCTCAATCGTCGGTGCTGTAGGCTGAATCTGCCAGCCACTATAGTTTGTTCCATCATATGCAACTGTCAACTTGATTCGTTTCATACTTTCGATTTCCTCTCTTTCATATATTTGAACAAGTTACAATCTATTTCCTTTAAAAAAATCAGCCTCAAGAAAATATTCTTCTAAAGACTGATTTTAAAATTCTATATTATTCGTCCGCTCATCCATACATTTAAAGCAATCAAAACAGCTAGATATCCAAACATAGATATATATGCAATTCGATCTCTCTTCTGGTACTTCAGTGGCTTCATCTTCGTTCTGCCT
Organism: Lachnospira sp.; assembly: GCA_028693195.1. GTDB lineage: Bacteria > Bacillota > Clostridia > Lachnospirales > Lachnospiraceae > Lachnospira. Next base: position 14,406 of record JAQUVV010000034.1, on the reverse strand, counting down.
TCATCTCCATGGTAACATCTTGCCTCCATTGCCATGGCAAGCTCATTGGCTCTTCTGAATGCTGATATGAATAATGGAACCAGCACTGGAATCATCGCCTTCGCACGCTTTAATATATTTCCATTCTCAAAGTCTGCTCCTCTTGCAAGCTGCGCCTTCATAATCTTATCCGTCTCTTCAATGAGAATTGGAATAAAACGCAATGCAATTGACATCATCATGGAAATCTCATGAACTGGGACTTTTATTTTCTTTAAGAATCCAAGTCCCTTTTCGAGTCCGTCTGTCAAGTGATTTGGTGTTGTTGTCAGTGTCATCAGTGATGATCCCATAATCAGATATATCAATCTGATTACCATGAATACTGCCTGATATAATCCTTCTGCTGTAATCGTAAATATCCAGAAATGTACTAAGACCCTTCCATCTGTCAGAAACAGATTAAACGCTGCACTAAGTACAATTAGCAGCACAACCGCTTTTAATCCCTTTAATATGAATTTCAGCGGCACATTGGAAAGCTTGATGACTACCGCTAAAAATATAGTTGCTCCAAGATAAATCCATACACTTTTCCCTAAGAATAGTGAAATAATGAAAACCAGCGTTCCCATCAGCTTGACTCTTGGGTCCAATTTATGAATCACAGATTCTGTCTGATAATATTGTCCAATCGTAATATCTCGTAGCATTGATTCTTTTCCTTTTCTATATTTAGCCTTAAGCTAAGTCTCTTTTGTTGCTAAAATAGCACATCATATCTGTTCAGATGTCATACAAGCGTTTTCACTCTTCTGTCCTACCTAACCGACGCCATAATACTTTCCACTGCCTCATCTACTGTTATTGCGCCCGTATTCACGTCAAATCCAGCGTTTTTCAAATCATTCATAATGTAAGTTACCTGTGGTGCCGCAAGTCCGATTTCCTCTAATTCGCGGTAATGCGTAAATATATTCTTTGGTGTATCGTCATACATCAGCACACCATCATTCATAACCATAATCCGATTCACATATTTTGCAACATCTTCCATACTATGCGAAACAAGAATAATGGTCATTCCGGTTTCTTCCTTCAAATACCGCAGGCATTCTAATATATCGTCTCTTCCCTTTGGATCTAAGCCTGCTGTTGGCTCATCAAGGATCAACACCTCTGGTTTCATTGCAAGCACCCCTGCAATGGCCACACGTCGCTTCTGTCCACCAGACAAGTCAAATGGAGACTGATAATACAAGTTCTCCTCTAATCCAACCATCCGTAAAGCCTCAAATGCGCGAAGTTCTACTTCCATCTTTGGCAATCCAAGATTCTTTGGGCCAAAACATACATCTTTAAATATATCTGTCTCGAACAACTGATGCTCTGGATATTGAAATACAAGTCCAACCTTGCTTCGAAGTGTTTTCAGGTCATAATCCTTATCATAGATATCCTGTCCATTATAATAAACTGTACCAGAAGTCGCCTTTACTAGCCCATTCAAATGTTGAATCAGCGTAGATTTTCCAGAACCAGTATGTCCAATCAGACCAATAAATTCACCGTCTTCTATGACAAAACTGATATCTTTTATCGCCTGACGTTCGAATCCTGTTCCTATTTCATATGTGTAATTAATGTGATCCGCAATAATTGACATCTCTTATGACCTTTCTTTCGTTACTATATACTTGTCTCCAAACATGCTATGTGTTTGTTTCAGTTCTATAAAACATGATATTCATAATACTATCATCCTTGAATTCGTTTCAATTCAGCAATTAATTCAGCATTCGTCAAAACACCCTGATTGATTGGTAAACCTTTCATTCGAAGCTCATAAGCCACCTCAGTTACCTGTGGCACGTCTAGATGTAATTCTTTCATCTTATCAACCTGTGTAAATATCTGTCTTGGAGTTCCCTCCATAACTACTTTTCCTTCATCCATCACAAAGACATGATCTGCATCAATAACCTCTTCCATGTAATGTGTAATCAGAATAATTGTAACATTTTCCTGCTTGTTCAGAGCGTGAAGAATATTGATTACATCTTTTCTTCCTGATGGATCTAACATTGCTGTAGGTTCGTCCAACACAATACACTTGGGCTTCATCGCAACAATACCAGCAATGGCAACACGCTGCTTCTGTCCACCAGATAATTTATTAGGTGATGCCTTTCTGAAACGATACATCCCCACTGCCTTCAGACTCTTCTCTACACACTCCCAGATTTCATCCGTTGGCACGCCAATATTCTCTGGACCAAAACCAACCTCTTCCTCGACTAAGGTACAGATAATCTGATTATCCGGATTCTGGAACACCATTCCTGAGGTCTGTCTGATATCCAAAGTATGTTCCTCTTCTTTCGTGTCCATACCATCTACCCAAACAGTGCCTTCTGTCGGAGCCACAAGTGCATTAAGGTGCTTCGCAAATGTTGATTTTCCCGATCCATTATGGCCAAGAATAGCCACAAAATCTCCCGCCTGAATATCTAATGACACATCATCCACAGCTGTAGTGATTCCCTCAACATTTCCCTCATCATCTCTTCTTATATATTCAAATGTCAGATTCTCAGTCTTTATAATTCCCATAGAATCCTCTTTCTTTTTCATATTTATAAATCTTCTATAATTATATCTATTTACTAAAATTTTTCAACAATTCATATCTGTCCATGAATTCGAATTCATACTATTTTAATCTATATTCGCTTTATTGTAAAGTGTATCTGATTTCTTCTCTTTATACATTTGATTCTATAATTCAAAGAAAGCGGATACAGAGTTACCTCCATACCCGCTCAAATGCTACTTGATTATACTAATTCAAGAAGGACTTCCATTGCTGCATCGCCTTTTCTTAAGCCGATCTTAACAATTCTTGTGTAACCACCCTTACGATCAACGTACTTAGGAGCGATTTCATCAAATAACTTGTTTGTTAAATCTACAGTCTTTGTATTCTTCTTTCTTCCAGCTGCTTCTGTAGGAACTTCAGTTACTGTGTAAAGAACCTGATCCATAAGCTTTCTAGCATGAAGTCTTGAAGGCATATCTTTCTTGATTTCCTTCTCAACTGTTTCATAAACAGTAACCTTCTTGCCATCAACAACTTCTTTCACTCTCTTGCCTTCAGCGTCCTTCTTAGCGACCTTAGCTGAAACCTTAACTGTTTCGAAGTTATCCTTTTCCTTAACTGCAAGTGTAATAAGCTTTTCAGCCTGCTTACGTACTTCCTTAGCTCTTGCCTCAGTAGTAACGATCTTGCCGTTCTCGATTAAAGCTGTTACCTGGCTTCTTAATAAAGCCTTTCTCTGGCTTGAATTTCTTCCAAGCTTTCTATACTTTGCCATTCTTAACCTCCATTTGTAACGCGAATACATGCGCTTATGGACTTACTGTACCCGTGTTGTTAACTACAAATTATATATCTGAATTTCTCAGATTAGTCTTCATTTGGACTTAACTGTAAGTTTAAATCCTTTAACTTTAAAAGCACTTCGTCTAATGACTTCTTACCAAGGTTTCTAACCTTCATCATATCATCAGGTGTCTTGTTGCAAAGCTGCTCAACTGTGTTGATACCAGCTCTCTTCAGACAATTGAATGAACGAACTGATAATTCAAGATCTTCGATGCTCATTGAGAGAACCTTGCTTGATTCATCTTCCTTCTGTTCAACCATAATTTCAGCTTTCACTGCATTTTCTGAAAGATTGATAAATACCTTTAAGTGCTCACTAAGAACCTTTGCTGCAAGGCTTAATGCCTCATCTGGAGCAATTGTTCCATTTGTGAAGATATCGAGTGTCAGCTTATCAAAATCTGTATCCTGACCAACTCGTGTATTCTGAACAGCCATATTTACACGCTCTACTGGTGTGTAAATAGAATCAATAGCGATTACGCCGGCTGGCTGATTGTCTGACTTGTTCTTTTCTGAACTAACATAACCACGACCATTTGTAATAGTAAGTTCCATTGACAGCTTTGCGTCTGGACCATTCAAATGTGCAATTACTAAGTCTGGATTGATTATTTCGATATCAGGATCAACCTGAATATCAGATGCTTTCACTACACCTTCGCCTACGAAGTCAATATGTGCTTCCTTAGGCTCAACAGAATTACTGTTGTTCTTGATTGATAACTGCTTGATGTTCATGACAATTTCAGTCACATCTTCTTTCACACCAGGAATTGAGCTGAATTCATGAAGTACACCTTCAATCTTCACACTGCTAACAGCTGTACCAACCAATGATGAAAGCATGATTCTTCTTAAGGAATTACCAAGTGTTAAACCATAGCCTCTTTCAAGTGGTTCAACGACAAATCTTGAGTACTTGCCGTCAGCTGACTCTTCAGTCATCTCAATCTTAGGCATTTTGAAATTAAAATCTGCATCAACCATGTATAGCCCCTCCTTCTTGGGTTTAATAAGTTCACTCTAAGTTACAAACATATAATCGTCCAAAAACACCTCAGGGAATCCAAAGGATTCCCGAAGTGATTGAAACAATTTAGTCTTACTTAGAATATAACTCGACGATAAGCATCTCGTTTACAGGAACGTCGATTACTTCTCTTGTAGGAACAGCTGTTACTGAACCTTTAAGAGCATCTGCATCTGCTTCAAGCCATTCTGGAACAAGTCTTCCATTAGTAGCTTCAAGAACTTCTTTGTATCTTGCTGATGACTTAGACTTTTCTCTGATTTCGATAACATCTCCAGTCTTAACTAAGTATGAAGGGATGTTAACGCACTTACCGTTTACTAATACATGCTTATGATCTACGATCTGTCTTGCTTCTTTTCTTGTTCTTGCGAAACCTAATCTAAAGATTACGTTGTCAAGTCTGAGCTCAAGCATAGTCATGAGGTTTTCACCAGTCATACCCTTCTGCTTCTCAGCCTTCTTGTAGTAATTTCTGAAAGGCTTCTCTAATACGCCGTAAATGAACTTAGCTTTCTGCTTCTCACGAAGCTGCATTCCGTATTCACTAATCTTTCTTCCAGCATTCTTAGCCTTTCTTCTAGACTTCTTATCTATTCCTAAATATACAGGATCTAAGTCAAGAGATCTACATCTCTTGAGTACAGGTGTTCTATTAACTGCCATCTTAATTCTACCTCCTAATTAAACTCTTCTACGTTTTGGTGGACGGCATCCATTATGTGGAACAGGAGTAACGTCCTTGATACTTGTAACTTCAAGACCACAAGCTGAAAGTGCACGAATTGCAGCTTCTCTACCTGAACCTGGTCCCTTAACCATAACGTCTACAGACTTTAATCCGTGAATTAATGCAGCCTTTGTAGCAGTCTCAGCTGCCATCTGTGCTGCGTAAGGAGTAGACTTCTTTGAACCTCTGAATCCAAGTCCGCCTGCACTTGCCCATGATAAGGCATTTCCTTCTGCATCTGTTAAAGTAACGATTGTATTATTAAATGAAGACTGGATATGTGCCTGTCCTCTTTCAACATTCTTCTTAACACGCTTCTTTGTCACTTTTTTTGTAACTTTCTGAGCCATTATTACCTAACCTCCTATGAGTTTACAAATTATTTCTTCTTATTAGCTACTGTCTTCTTAGGACCCTTGCAAGTTCTTGCATTAGTCTTAGTCTTCTGTCCTCTACATGGAAGTCCTTTTCTATGACGGATTCCTCTATAGCAGCCAATTTCTTTTAATCTCTTAATATTCATGGCAACTTCTCTTCTTAAGTCACCTTCTACTAAATGCTCTGAGTCAGCCTCGATTGCCTTTGCAATTCTTGTAACTTCTTCATCTGTCAAATCCTTAACACGAGTGTCTGGATTAACCTCTGCTACTTCAAGAAGCTTTGCTGCTCTAACTCGGCCAATACCATAAACATAAGTAAGTCCGATTTCAATACGTTTTTCTCTTGGTAAGTCTACACCTGAAATACGAGCCATGTGTTCTTTAACCTCCGTTAATCAAATAAATATATTATTATAGAAACTGTAGCCTCTGATACATACGCAGCTCGTCAGATTACTGACGCCTGAAATGTGTGCGTTGCCACCAAATTCTACTATATAAAATAGCAATGGTTCCACCTCGACAACTGAGCCTGGTGAATCATCACTGCAGCCGCATAACTATTATCTTTGTTCATACGTATATGTATGGCAAAGATATCATAAGAATAATAATAGTGACAATACTATTCTTATTGTACACAAACACGAGAAGTATCTTCTACTCCCCAAATAGTCAGGAATTAACCCTGTCTCTGCTTGTGCTTAGGGTTCTCACAAATAATCATGACTCTACCCTTTCTCTTAATGACTTTGCATTTTTCACAAATTGGTTTAACTGATGATCTAACCTTCACTGCAAAAGCCTCCTTTCAGACAAGTTCGTTTTACAATATACCACAACTAAAATTTATTTGCAAGAGAAATTTTCCCATTAATACAAATAATTTTTTATTAATATAGCTGTGCATACTGCGTGCTTCATATATGATTTCTATTTTATATAGAATATCAGGTAATTTAACATTGCTTACTTATCTCTCCAGATAATTCTTCCCTTGCTTAAATCATAAGGTGATAACTCGATTGTTACCTTATCACCAGGTAAGATTCTAATGAAATTCATTCTTAACTTACCACTAATTGTTGCAAGAATCTGATGTCCATTTTCTAATTCTACTTTAAAAAATGCATTTGGAAGTTTTTCAACTACCTTTCCTTCGATTTCAATTACATCTGCCTTTGACATATGTCATCCTCCTTCATAGCTCTGCAATATTTTTTAATTGCATACTTAATATCTTCATTCATGATTTTCTGATCTGCATCACGCTTACATTCTAATGTCTCATCTTTTTGCATAATCACTTGAATATGTTTCAACTTCTTTTTCTTTGGATGTTCGATTGTCTTGATTCTTCCATCTGAAAGAAATACATACTCAGCGTTCACATCAACAATCATATACACTGTTCTTTTGTCATGTCCTGCTTTTGATGCAGCAAAACATCCTATCAATTCCTCGTTCATACGAATCTCCTTATTCATGGAAGATTTTATATCTTCGCGATTCATCTTTTAGACCATTTTTACTCTTCCACAAGTGAAAGAATTTCAGGTCCATTCTTTGTTACAAGAACAGTATTTTCATAATGTGCTGATAATGAATGATCTGCTGTAATTGCTGTCCAATCATCATCCAGCCACTTCACTGCATAGCCACCAGCTGCAACCATCGGTTCAATGGCTAGGGTCATGCCTTCGTACAGTTTGATTCCTCTTCGTTCCTGTGTAAAATTAGGAATTTGAGGATCTTCGTGAAGCTCTGCTCCGATACCGTGACCAACTAAATCACGAATCACACTGTATCCATGAGATTCATTATATGCAGCAATTGCATTGGAAATCTCATGTAGATGACATCCTTCTTTGGCGAATTGTATTCCCTCGAAGAAACTTTGAGTTGTAACTTCAATCAGCTGCTTTGCTTCCACGCTGATTTCTCCAACGCCCACTGTACGGGCCGCGTCAGACTGATATCCTTTATAGATAACACCCGCATCCATACTAACAATATCTCCTTCATGAAGAATTCGCTTCTTGGAAGGAATTCCATGAACAATTTCTTCGTTCACAGATACACAGATTGATGCTGGATATCCTTGATACCCTAAAAATGAAGGAACGCATCCGTAACTGCGAATCATCTCTTCTCCCAACTGGTCAATTCGATGTGTTGTCATCCCCGGTTTGATTTCTTTTGACAGATTATTCAATACTGTACCTAGAATCTTTCCGGCTTCCCTCATGATTTCTATTTCTCGTTTTGATTTTATTGATACTGCCATACTGACACTACTTTCCTAATACAGCAACGATGTCTGAGAATACATCTTCCATATCTTTTGTTCCATCAACTTCCTTCAGTACATCTTTCTTTGAGTAATACTCAATCAATGGCTGAGTCTGTTCATGATATACAGATAATCTGTTCTTTACTGTTTCTGGCTGATCGTCATCTCTTAAGATCAACTTTTCACCACATGCATCACATACTCCCTCAACCTTAGTTGGGTTATATACGATATGATATGTTGCACCACATCCAACACATGCTCTTCTTCCAGACATTCTATTAATAATGTTCTCGTCTGGTACTTCTACGTTGATTGCAAAATCAACAGCTTCTCCATTTGCTGAAAGCGCCTTATCCAAAGCTTCTGCCTGTGGAATAGTTCTTGGAAAACCGTCAAGAACATAACCATTTGCACAGTCTGCTTCCTTAAAACGATCCATAATCAAATCTACTACTAATTCATCTGGAACAAGCTCTCCCTTGTCCATGAAAGTCTTTGCCTTCTGTCCAAGTTCTGTATTATTCTTGATATTTGCTCTGAAAATATCTCCAGTAGAAATATGTGGAATATCATACTTTGCTGCAATTCTCTTTGCCTGCGTACCTTTACCAGCACCAGGTGCACCTAACATAATGATTTTCATGATATTATTCTCCTCATTTCCATATAGACAAAGGACTCGCCCAGCGATTACACCAGGCAAGTCGATCATCTTATATCAATTTATCATATAATAAATTTATTCGCTAAGGAATCCTTTATAGTAACGATTGCACATCTGTGCCTCGATCTGCTTTAATGTTTCAAGAACTACACCAACGATAATGATGATTGATGTACCACCAAATGAAACAGATGCATTAAAGAATCCTGTACACATGATAGGAATCAATGCAATCACTGTCAGACCAACCGCACCAATAAATACGATATAATTTAATATTCTATTTAAATACTCACTTGTTGACTTACCAGGAGTGATTCCCGGTACAACGCCACCAGCTTTCTTCATATTGTCAGCAATTTCAATTGGATTAAATGTTATTGATGTATAAAAATATGCAAAAATGATAAGTAAAATAATATAAACCAATAAACCAATTGAATACTTTGGCGCTTCAACTCTGCACCAATATGATGAACTTAAATACTTTGTCCATTCATATGTTGTGTTTGAAAACAACTGCGCAATAATTACAGGGAACTGCATAAGTGATGATGCAAAAATAATTGGCATTACACCAGCAGTATTAACTTTCAGAGGAATGTGTGTTGACTGACCGCCAACTGACTTTCTTCCAGTCACCTTCTGTGAATACTGAACAGGAATTCTTCTCTCGCCGTCCTGTAAGAAACATACAAGAACAACCATTGCAATTAATATTGCAAGAATAATTGCAGCTGCAAGTACTCCCTTAGCAATATTCTTTGTTGCAACAAACGTGCTGTACAATGTTGCGAAATCACCTGGCATACCTGAAACAATGTTAATCAACAGTACAATTGAGATACCATTACCAACACCATTCTCAGTAATTCTTTCGCCAAGCCACATAAGCATTGCAGAACCACCTGTAAGTGTAGCAACAACTACGATAATCATAGTTACATAATGGAGTGTGCTCATATCTGCATATCCCTTAATCAGCCCCGATCTACCAAAACCAACAGCCATCGCGATACTTTCGATTAAAGCAAGACCAACTGTAACATATCTTGTAATTGAAGCAATTTTCTTTCTACCATCCTCACCCTCTTTTTGCATTTCCTCTAACTTAGGAATTGCAATCGTTAAAAGCTGCATGATAATAGAAGAAGTAATGTACGGTGTTATGCTCAGTGCAAACAGGGACATTCTTTCGAATGATCCCCCTGTAAATGCACTAAGATAACTTAAGTCGCCGCCACTGATTCCACTCAGCAGACTACTGAAATACTCTGTATCAACACCTGGAATTGGAAGAATACTTCCAACTCTTACAACAACAAGTATCATAAGGGTATATAATAATTTTTTTCTTATGTCTTTATTTTTAAAAGCGTTGACAAGTGTTTTTAGCATTAGATCACCTCGCAGGTTCCACCAAGAGCTTCGATCTTCTCTTTAGCTGTTGCGCTGAATGCATTAGCTTTCACGTTAAGCTTCTTTGTAAGCTCACCGTTGCCAAGGATCTTAACACCATCCTGAGGATTCTTAACGATTCCTGATGCCATAAGAGTTTCAACTGAAACCTCTACACCATTATCAAATCTCTCTAAAGTGCTGATGTTGATAGCTACAAATTCCTTACGGTTTCTGTTAGTGAAACCTCTCTTAGGAATTCTTCTGTATAATGGCATCTGACCACCTTCGAAACCTGGTCTTGGAGCTCCTGAACGAGCTTTCTGACCCTTGTGTCCCTTACCGGCTGTCTTACCATTTCCTGAACCATGTCCACGGCCTCTTCTGAAATTATCACTCTTTACTGAACCTTCTGCAGGTCTTAAATTAGATAAATCCATCATTGCACCTCCTTATCCAAAATTTAAATTAGATTTCTTCTACCTTTAACATATAACCAATCTGCTGAATCTGTCCTCTTGTTGCAGCATTATCTGGAAGCTCTACTGTCTTATGCATCTTTGTCAGACCCATAGCTTCAACAGTTCTTCTATGCTTAGGAACAGCGCTGATTGGAGACTTAACTAAAGTTATTCTTAACTTCTTATCAGCCATTTCAACCTCCATCTATCGCAATAAAATGCGACGCTATATAATATACTCCGCTTAGCTGACATCCCTAAAAAGATGTCAGCATATACGGGTTCCATCACCTGACCATATTTCTATATCAAGTCATTATTAACTTGCTGCAATCAATTAGCCTAAGATTTCGCTAACAGATTTCCCACGAAGTCTTGCAACTTCTTCTGGTGTCTTCATAGCCTGAAGACCAGAGATTACTGCAAAAACAACGTTGTGCTTGTTGTTTGAACCAAGAGACTTTGTACGGATATTCTTGATTCCTACAAGCTCAAGTACGGAACGTGCTGGACCACCAGCGATGATACCAGTACCTTCTGGAGCTCTCTTAAGTAATACGGTTGCTCCGCCAAACTTTCCAAGTAAATCATGTGGAACTGACTTGTTCTCATCGATTGGAACTTCAACTAAATGCTTAACTGCATCTTCTTTTCCCTTACGAATAGCTTCAGGAATTTCAGTTGCCTTTCCAACGCCTGCTCCAACGTGTCCGTTGCCGTCACCAACAACTACTAAAGCTGCAAAACGCATGCTACGTCCGCCCTTTACAGTCTTAGATACACGCTTGATTGCTACGACATTATCATTTAACTCTAACTGACTTGCATCAATTATTGTATGTTTCATACTGTTTCTCCCTTCCGCTTAAAATTCAAGACCAGCTTCACGAGCTGCATCTGCTAATGCTTTGATTTTACCTTCATATATAAAGCCGCCTCTATCATAAACGACAGTAGTAATACCCTTTTCTAATGCTTTCTTAGCAACTACCTTACCTACTAATGCAGCAGCTTCAACGTTATTAGTTTTTTCGCATTCAGCCTTAACTTCCTTATCGAGAGTTGATGCTGAAACAAGTGTCTTACCAACTGTATCGTCAATAATCTGAGCGTACATATGATTATTGCTTCTGAACACAGCTAAACGTGGTCTTTCAGCTGTACCGCTGAAACGATTACGTAATTTTCTATGCTTATTCAAACGAACTTCTGTTCTTGACTTCTTACTAACCATTTTTGTTCACTCCTTTAATTATTTCTTACCAGTCTTACCGACCTTACGTCTAATAACTTCATCAGAATACTTGATACCCTTGCCCTTGTAAGGTTCTGGAGCTCTCTTAGCTCTGATTTCTGCTGCGTACTGGCCAACTGCTTCTTTACTGATACCTTTAACGATAATGATATTTGTTCCATCGAGAACTGTTTCAAGACCTTCTGGGTCTTCCATCTCTACTGGATGTGAATATCCTAAAGATAATACTAACTTCTTGCCCTGCTTCTGAGCTCTGTAACCAACACCGTTAACTTCGAGCTTCTTCTCGTAACCATCTGTTACACCAACAACCATGTTGTGGATCAGAGTTCTTGTTAAACCGTGTAATGATTTCATTTTCTTTAAGTCGTTTGGTCTTGAAACAATAATTTCAGAACCTTCCTGCTTAATGTCCATTTCTGCTGGTAAAACTCTCTCGAGTGTTCCCTTAGGACCCTTTACAGTCACTTTATTATTTTCTGCGATCTCAACAGTAACTCCTGCTGGGACAGCGATAGGCATTTTTCCTATACGTGACATGCCGTGCACCTCCTGCTTTAATTATGAAAACATATCAATCCGGCCGATAGGAATCAACCGTTCCATGTTTTCCGTTAATGGGTTAATCTATAATTACCAAACGAAAGCGAGAACTTCTCCGCCAACGCCCAGTTTTCTAGCTTCCTTATCTGTAATAACGCCCTGGTTTGTAGAGATAATAGCGATACCAAGTCCGCCAAGAACCTTAGGAAGTTCTTCCTTGTTTGCATAAACTCTAAGACCTGGCTTAGAAACTCTCTGTAAACCCGAAATGATTTTTTCGTTCTTGTCTTTACCATACTTTAATGTAATATGGATATCTTTAAAGTTACCGTTATCTACTAAATCATAAGCCTTGATGTAACCCTCATCTAAAAGGATCTTAGCGATAGCAAGCTTCATCTTTGATGAAGGCATATCAACTGTATCATGCTTTGCTGTATTAGCATTACGGATTCTAGTGAGCATATCTGCGATTGGATCTGTCATTGTAAATGTTCCTCCTTAATAATTCACTGGTTTCCCGCTCTGCGGGACTACGTCAATTGTTACACGACATATAGATTTCTATCTGTCGCAATGCATTCATAGAATACGGCACAAAGCCGTATCTATTGCAATGCTGTATTTGTCATTGGAATTTACCAAGACGCTTTCTTAACACCTGGGATCTGACCCTTATATGCTAATTCACGGAAGCAAATTCTGCAGATACCATACTTCTTCAATACAGAATGTGGACGACCACAAATTTTACATCTTGTATAAGCTCTTGTAGAGAACTTTGGTGCTCTCTGCTGCTTAATCTTCATTGAAGTTTTAGCCATTGAATTTTCCTCCTATAATTACTTCTTGAATGGCATGTTGAAAAATCTCAACAATTCACGAGCTTCTTCATCTGTCTTAGCGGTTGTTGCAATAATTACATCCATACCTCTAACCTTATCGATCTTATCATACTCGATTTCTGGGAAGATGATCTGCTCTTTAATACCAAGTGCATAGTTTCCTCTACCATCAAATGAATCAGCGCTTACGCCTCTGAAGTCACGTACACGTGGTAAAGCAAGATTTACTAATCTATCTAAGAATTCATACATCTTTTCTCCACGAAGTGTAACCTTACATCCGATTGCCTGACCTTCTCTTAACTTGAAGTTAGCGATGGAATTCTTGGCCTTTGTAAGTACTGCCTTCTGACCTGAAATAGTTTCAAGTTCTTTTACAGCTGCGTCAAGAAGCTTAGAATTTTCTTTTGCTTCACCAACGCCCATATTTATTACAATCTTGTCGATCTTAGGAACCATCATCTGATTCTTGTAACCGAATTTCTCTGTCATTTTTGCTACGATTTCATTATCGTATACTTCTCTAAGTCTACTCAATTATATAGCCTCCTTCCTTAAATTAATCGATAACTTCGCCTGTTGCCTTAGCAACACGAACTTTTTTACCATCTTTAAAATCATAACCAATCTTTGTTGTCTGTCCCTTAACAGCATACATGATGTTAGAGATATCAATTGGTGATTCCTGGTGGAGAATTCCACCCTGCTGATTAGCTGCGCTTGGCTTAGCATGCTTTGTTACCATGTTAACGCCTTCAACTAATGCTGTATGGTTCTTTACATTGACAGACATTACTTTGCCTTCTTTGCCCTTGTCTTTACCTGCGATTACTTTAACTGTATCGCCCTTCTTAATTCTTACAGCTGACATTGTGGCACCTCCTTATAATACTTCTGGAGCAAGAGATACGATCTTCATAAACTTCTTATCTCTTAACTCTCTTGCAACTGGCCCAAAGATACGAGTTCCCTTAGGAGTCTGGTCATCTTTAATAATTACAGCAGCATTTTCATCAAATTTGATATATGAACCGTCTTTACGACGTGCGCCCTTTACAGTACGTACGACTACGGCCTTAACAACATCGCCCTTTTTAACAACGCCGCCTGGTGTTGCTTCTTTAACAGTAGCGACAATTACATCTCCGATATTTGCATATCTTCTTGTAGATCCGCCCATAACACGAATGCAAAGGATTTCCTTAGCACCAGTATTATCAGCAACCTTAAGTCTGGTTTCCTGTTGTACCATAATACTACCCCTTTCAGTAATATCAACGTTATATAAAATAACTATTTCGTTTTAATTATTTAGCTCTGCTGATAATTTCAACTAATCTCCATCTCTTATCCTTAGATAAAGGTCTAGTCTCCATT
>JAQUVV010000033.1 GCA_028693195.1 Lachnospira sp. | reverse complement strand
ATATTGGTGGAATTACGGCTTCTAGCTTTAAAAGAGGATATGAAATAATTTGGAAGAACGTACAGAAATTAGAGGCTGGTCAGAAACCTGAAAATATTGTGAATAGAATATCATGAATCAAAAAGTGCAGATGGTTAAAATACCATCTGCACAAGTAGCATATAGACCACAGTGCCGGCACTAATACTAATCAGTACATTCTTTTTCCAGACATGAAGGCCTGCGGTAACAATCATTGCAATGAGTTCAGGGAGCCCATGAGAGCCAGTGGTGATGTGAACTCCTTTTAGGCAGTAGACCACAAGCAGTCCCATACTGGCATAGGGGAGTTTGCTACCTAGATATGTAATGAACTTTGGTGTATCTTTCCCGGCAGGGAAGAGAACGAAAGGAAGAAATCTTGTGATTAAGGTTCCGGCGACCAGCGCCAGTAAAATCCAAATACTATTTGTCATGGAGTTGAACCTCCTGTTCTGTTATCATTTCATCTGTTACGGATGATATCTTTTCTATAGAAGAAGCTTGTTCTTTCGATGAATGTTGTTCATCTTTTTTATGTTCTATATAATATCCCACAATCAATGCAAGCATGATTAAAACCATGGACGGAATAATGAAGGTGTCTGGTCCGAAAATACGCAGACAAAGCAACGATGCTAAAACACCAGTAAGTGCAGGCGTATGATTTTTCTGTTCCATCCATTGTCCTGTAAAAATCACTACAAATAAAGCGGTCAGAGCAAAGTCCAGTCCGGTACTGTTAAAGGTGATAAGGCTTCCAGCAACACACCCGAGAAGTGTGCCCAGCACCCAATAACATTGATTGAAAAATGTTATTAGGAAAAAGAGTTTGTCTTCGCTCATCTGATTCGGTACTTTTAAATCACATACAACGGAAAATGTTTCATCCGTCAGACCGAAGATGAGGTATGGCTTTTTCCAGCCTGTTCCCTGATACTTTCCCAACATTGAAATTCCATAAAACAAGTGTCTGGCATTAATCATGAGAGCCATTAAGAATGCATACATTGGATGAACGCTGGCTGCAAGCATGGGGATACTGGCATATTGAAGGCTTCCGGCATAGACAAATATGCTCATAGCGAGTGCCCATAGAATACTGTATCCACTGGTCTGCATCAGTATTCCGTAAGCAGTTCCAAGAAAAATATATCCGACCATGACGGGAATCGTCTGTCTGAATGCATAGCTTAGATATTTTCGTTTCATGTAAATCTCCAATCTTATGATGTATATGTTTTATATTAATCTCTTATTAAAATAAAAACGAATGTTAATAGAAGTATCTTATTACATTATGACTGTCGTTTACGTGAGAGTTTAAAGGATTTTCATAAATTTGTCAATAAAACATATAATACCTATTGACAAAGTATGAATTAAGGAATATACTTCAAAACATCTTAAAGAAAAGGAGCGCAAAACAATGAAGAGATTAACTGTGAATACAATTGAAAATATGTGTTGCTGTTGTCGAATGCTATACTCCCGGGCATATTATATGACCAGGTGCTTGTGCATACATTTTGATGCGCACCTGCTTAATCATATCTGAATTGAAACACATATGGAGGTTTCATCAGTGAAAGGATTGTCATTTGCCCGGGAGTAAAGCTCTTGGGCAGTTTTGATTTATAGAATTTGTATTCCTATAAAACTCTCATGCCTCAGAACTTCGCAACACCATGAATGAAACTATTGAGGGTTTTATAGTAATCAAAAACACTGCGCGAGCATCGCAGCGAGCAGGAGAGGGGCTGGAAGAAAATATAGAAAAATTGATAGAAAGTTGCATATACATAATATAGAGAATGGAGAATAAAAAAGGAGATTATGAAAATGAGAGCAATTACAAAAATAAAGAGATTAGCAGCAGTTTTATTAACAATGGTTTTAGGATTTGGATTAGTTGCATGTACAGATGCAGCAGCTTCCTCATCAGGAAAGAATGGAAGCTTTCGAACAGTAGATGAGATCAAGCAGAATGGAACGATTAATATTGGAGTTTTTTCTGATAAGAATCCCTTTGGTTATGTAGATGAAAATGGGAAGTATCAGGGATATGATGTATATTTTGCAGAACGAATTGGAAAAGACCTTGGCGTAAAGGTGAATTTCGTATCAACAGAGGCTGCCAATCGAATTGAATACCTTCAGACGGGAAAGGTAGATATTATTCTTGCAAACTTTACAGTTACCAAGGAAAGACAGGAAGAAGTTGATTTCGCACTTCCATATATGAATGTAGCCTTGGGTGTGGTTTCCAGAAATGATAAGGTAATTACTTCATTAGATAATTGGAATAAGAATGATTCCATGATTGTAATTTCTGGAACAACTGCAGAGACATATTTGATTGAAAATTATCCAGATATTCCATTGCAGAAATTTGATTCTTATGCAACAGCGAAGGAAGCATTTGAAAATGGAACATCCGTAGCATGGGCAAATGATAACACAGAAGTCATTGCATTTTCATTGCAGAATCCAGGTTATACCGTAGGAATTCCATCGTTAGGAAGCAGTGATACGATTGCACCCGCAGTCACGAAAGGAAATACAACTTTAGCAGACTGGATCAACGGGGAAATCGAAGGACTTGAAGCAGAACAGTTCTTCCATGCAGACTATGATGCAACATTAACAGCTACTTATGGTAGCGAATACAAGGAAAGCCTTGTAGTAGAAGGCGGTAAAGTGAAGTAATAAAGGAGGAGAGCAATTCCATGAGCTGGGAATTTATAGGAAAATATATGCCGATGTATCAGCGGGCTGCGGTACTGACCTTGAAAATCGGCATCATTGGAATTGCTTTTGCGATTCTGGTGGGACTGATGAGTGCACTGGTGTTGTACTATAAAGTCCCTGTTATAAAAAGAATAATCAAAATGTATATTGAGCTGAGCAGGAACACACCGTTGTTGGTACAGTTGTTCTTCATCTATTATGGGTTTCCGAAGATTGGAATTCGCCTGGATGCAGAGATATGTGGTGTCGTGGGTCTGGCATTTCTTGGAGGAAGCTATATGGCAGAAGCATTTCGAAGTGGACTGGAGTCTATCGACAAGATTCAGGAAGAAAGTGCTTTGAGTCTCGGTATGACAAGATTTCAGGTGATGAGATATATTATATTTCCACAGGCGATTGCAACCAGCGTTCCTGCATTTATGGCAAATGTAATCTTTTTGTTGAAGGAAACCAGTGTATTCAGCTCTATAAGTCTGATGGATCTGATGTTTACAGCAAAGGATTTGATTGGATTGTACTATAAGACAACGGAAAGCCTTTTCATGCTGGTGATGTTCTATTTGATTATCCTGCTGCCAGTGTCACTCTTAGGCAGTCTACTGGAAAGGAGGCTGCGATATGCTGGATTTGGGAATTGATGTACTGTTTAAAGGAACGAATTTCTTAAGACTTCTTGGTGGCTTGTGGGTTGCCATGAGAATCAGTTTGATATCCATAGCCTTAAGCATTCCACTAGGCTTGCTCACAGGGGTATTGATGACATCGAAGTCTAAAATTATTAGATTTATTTTTAGAGTATATCTGGAAATGATTCGAATCATGCCACAACTGGTATTATTGTTTCTGGTATATTTTGGAACGACAAGAGCATTGGGATGGAATCTGAGCGGAGAAATGGCATCTATTATCGTGTTTGTGTTATGGGGAACCGCTGAAATGGGAGATTTGGTACGAGGATCACTCATCAGTGTGCCGAAGCATCAATATGAGAGCAGTGAAGCTCTTGGAATGACCAAGGGGCAGACTTACTTATACATTATTCTTCCGCAGACGGTGCGAAGATTGTTACCGTTATCGATTAATCTGATTACAAGAATGATAAAAACCACCAGTTTGGTGTTGATGATTGGTGTGGTTGAAATGTTGAAAGTAGCCCAACAGATTATCGAGGCAAATCGAATGACTAGCCAGAATGCAGCATTTGGCGTGTTTTTGGTAGTATTCATCCTTTACTTCTTAGTATGCTGGCCGTTTAGCAGACTGGCAGGATTCCTAGAGAAGAAGTGGCAGGGATAAGAGTGAAAAATCTTATACGATAATTTTTCACTCTACAAGTTTGAGCTGCGCACAAACTTGCACCATCATGTGAGCTTGCTCACATTGGACTCTCTAAAAACAAGTCGCAGCATGGAGGCTAATATGGCAGAGAAGTTACTTAGAATAGAGAATTTAATAAAAAGCTATGATAATCTGACAGTGCTTAACGGTATTAACCTGGAGGTGAATCAAGGAGAAGTTGTTGTGCTGGTAGGTCCCAGCGGATGTGGTAAGAGCACACTTCTTCGCTGTATTAATGGATTGGAACCTATTCAGAATGGTGCTGTGCGGTTAGAAGACGAAGTGATTCAGCATGGAAGCAAGAATCTTCCAGATTTACGGCAGAAAATCGGAATGGTCTTTCAGAGTTATGAGCTGTTTCCGCATTTGACGGTACTTGAAAATCTTATGATTGCACCAAGTAAGGTACAGAAAAGAAAGAAGGAAGAAATCAAGCGGGAAGCTTTGGAACTGTTGACGAGAGTTGGATTAGCAGACAAAGCAAATCAGTATCCAAGACAGTTGTCCGGTGGACAGAAGCAGCGAGTTGCCATTGTCAGAGCCCTTTGCATGCATCCAGAAATCTTGCTTTTTGATGAGGTTACGGCAGCACTTGATCCAGAAATGGTGCGAGAGGTGCTAGATGTTATGTTGGAGCTTGCGAAACAGGGACGAACCATGGTGATTGTTACCCATGAAATGCAGTTTGCGAGAGCAGTGGCAGACCGTGTGATCTTCTTAGATGGCGGAAAGATTGTAGAAGAAGCATCACCAGATGAATTCTTCGATGCACCGAAGACAGAGCGTGCAAAGAAATTCTTGAATGTGTTCTCATTTGAGAGAGTAGAAAATAAATAAAAACGTGTAATAGGGCAGATACAGGAATGTGATACGCCTCTTGTCGAGCAGACAGGAGGATATCACTCAAAAGGTATTTGCTCTATTTTTATGTTCTGAAATAGTTACTATTTAAGCATCATAAAAGGCAGATTGTCTTTATAGTAGTTGAACAGTATCGGAAAAAACTATAACCAGCCATAGTTATTACCGCTTTGACGTATAACCATTTTCCACATATAATCTTAACATAACAAATCCCACTGAACGAGCGGGAAATAGGAAGGCATTGTCAATACAGGATAAAAACGACATATATCGGGATGATGCTTTATGATAGGAGGTTGGTAAAAATGATTCGATTTGAAAATGTGAGTAAAAGATTCTCATCAAGAAAATCAACAACAGATGCAATGAATCACATTAATCTGGAAATCGATCAGGGTGAGATATATGGGATTATAGGATTCTCTGGAGCAGGAAAATCAACGTTGGTTCGATGCATCAACCTGCTGGAAAAACCAACAGAAGGCAGTGTGTACTTTCAGGGAGAGCGAATTCAGGATATGAATCAACGCCAGCTTAGGGCATATAGACAGAAGGTTGGAATGATTTTTCAACAGTTTAATCTCCTGGCGCAGAGAAATGTGATTGAAAATATCTGTTATCCATTAGAGATTGCAGGCGTAAAAAAATCGCAGGCAGTGGCGCGTGCAGCGGAATTGCTGGAGCTGGTTGGATTACAGGAAAAGGCAAAGGCATATCCTGAACAGTTATCAGGTGGACAGAAGCAGAGAGTAGCAATTGCCAGAGCACTTGCTACAAAACCAGAAGTCCTTTTGTGCGATGAGGCAACTAGCGCATTGGACCCTATTACGACAAGATCTATTCTGGCTTTGTTAAAGGAGATTAATGAAAAGCTTGGAGTTACGATTGTTGTTATAACTCATGAGATGAAGGCTGTTGAGCAGATTTGTGACAGGGTAGCAGTGATGAGCCAAGGGACGATTGAAGAAGAGGGAACAGTCAGAGATGTGTTCTTAAATCCGAAGTCAGAGACAGCACGAAAGCTGATTCTTCCAGACCATGAAACAGAGATCCTAGAAGCCCATCACATGTTGCGCATTGCATTTGATGGACAGTCAGCGTTCGAGCCTGTGATATCTGAAATGACCATGGCATGCAATATCGCTGTGAACATTCTGGGAGCGCGAACGGAGAATATCGGTGGAAAAGCATATGGACAGATGTTAATTGAGCTACCAAAGGATCATGAAACAGCGAATCAGATGAAACAGTTTTTAAGAGACAGAAAGATACACTTTGAGGAAGGAGGCGGTACCCATGAGTAATTCAGTGCTTCAGTTATTATGGAGTGGAACATTAGAGACATTGTATATGACGCTGGTATCATCAGCAATCGCATATGTATTTGGAATCCCACTGGGGGTACTTGTCTACGTTAGCGATTCAGGAGGAATTTGTCAGAATCGTGTAATACATACAATTACAGGAACTGTGATAAATATTGTAAGATCTGTTCCTTTTCTTATTTTACTGGTTGCAATTCTACCATTCACCCGGCTCGTTGTTGGAACAACGATTGGATCAGCAGCAACCATTGTGCCGCTGGTTGTGGCAGCCATTCCATTTGTGGCACGAATGGTGGAATCTTCATTAAAGGAAGTTCATGCAGGAGTGATTGAGGCGGCAAAGGCCATGGGGTCATCCCCATTACAGATTGTGTATAAAGTGATTCTGCCAGAGGCAAAGCCATCACTTCTGGTTGGAAGTACAATCGCAGTATCTACAATTCTTGGATATTCTGCAATGGCAGGATTTGTCGGCGGAGGCGGACTTGGAGCCATTGCCATCAATTATGGCTACTATCGGTATCAATCAGAAACCATGCTTTTGACGGTGGCATTGTTGGTAATTATTGTCCAGGTGTTTCAGGAAACAGGAATATGGCTGGTAAGAAAGATAGACAAGAGAGAACAAAATTAGAGGCGTTACGCAAAGGCGCATAGAATGGAGGATATTATGAGAAAAAATAAGAATCATACAAGAAATGTAATTAAGAAATTGACATCAGTGGTATTACTGGTAGGAACCTGTGCTGCATTATTGGCAGGATGCGGAAAATCAAAATCAGATCAGGTAATTAAGGTGGGAGCTGTACCAACACCACATGCAGAGGTACTTCGGATTGTTGAGGATAACCTGAAGGAAAAAGGATATACCCTGGAAGTAGTAGAGTACAACGATTATGTCCTTCCAAACAAGGCGTTAAATGATGGCGAGCTGGATGCAAATTATTTCCAGCATCAGCCTTACCTGGATGATTTTAATGCACAGAATGGTACAGATATCGTTTCTGTTGGAAGTATTCATTTTGAACCATTTGGAATCTATGCTGGAAAGACCAAAGCAATTAGTGATTTAAAGAGTGGAGCAACAGTTGCAGTTCCAAATGATACAACAAATGAGGCAAGAGCGTTGCTACTCTTAGAAGCAAATGGACTGATTAAGTTAAGAGAGGGTGCAGGAATTTCTGCAACAGCAATTGATATTATAGAGAATCCTTTAAATCTCAATATTCAGGAATTAGAAGCTGCCCAGATTGCAAGATCGATTCAGGACGTTGATATTGCCTGCATTAATGGAAATTATGCAATTCAAGCTGGATACACAGTGAAGCAGGCGCTTGCAGTGGAGGCGGCAGATTCACTGGCAGCAAAGACCTATGCCAATGTTGTGGCTGTAAAGGCTGGAAATGAAAATTCAGAGAAGACAAAGGCGCTGATTGAAGTATTACAGTCAGATGAAGTAAGAAGCTATATTGAAGAGCATTATGATGGAGCAGTTGTTCCTGTATTCTAGAAAAATATAAAAGTGGAGGAAAATGTAATGAGTAAGTTAGCAAATATTGAGGAATTAAAAGGAAGTACCGTAGCAGTATTAGGCGGTGGTGCGGTAGGAAAGACAATCGCAGCAGACTGTGTGCTTGGGGGAAATCGTGTACATATCTGTGATTTGGAGCCATATGCAGAAAAGACACTGGAAAATCTTGATAAGACAGGAATTACATTAAAGGGGTTACAGAAGAATAAGTATGGTTTTAAGCGCTCAGGAACAGCACATTTTGACTTAATTACAACAAGTATTGCAGAATGTGTGAAGGGATGTAAACTGGTTGTTGTTGCAGTGCCATCTGTAGCACACGATACATTTTTTGAACAATTGATTCCTGTATTAGAGGATGGTATGATTATTCATATTATTCCAGACAACTTTGGAACATTAAAGCTTCGTAAGAAGATGAGAGAATTAGGATGTAATAAGGATGTAATTATTGGTGGATGGTCTAGTGCACCATATGGCACAAGAGTTGAGACTGAAGGTGGCGTGATGACATCAGAGTGCTGGCTGGCGTATCGAGCACTGACATTAAGAGGAGCTTCCCTTCCGTCCACAGATCAGGAAACATTTCTTGAGAGCTCTAAGTATCTTGGCTGTTTTGATTCTATTACCCAGGGAGACGGTCCAACAAGTGGTAATACAGTCATGGATATTGGCTTTAGTAATGTAAATCCAGTACTGCATTGCCCAGGTACATTGCTTGGTGTTGGTGTTATGGAGAACTGGGGTGTAATATTTGGAGGAAATGATAAGACGACTTATTCGATTTATAGTCATGCATATTGTAAATCGATTGCGGAAGTACAGTATTCTTTCTATTTGGAAGAAGTAGAACTTGCCGAGAAGATGGGCGTTGGAATTCAGAAGTTCCCGAAGAAGAACTTTATGTCCAGAACTAGTATCCTTGGACCTGAATACATGGGAGATGATTGTATTGTTCCATTTGAGGAGCAGTATCAGACAGCATATGGAACAGGACCATTCAATATTAACAATCGTTATATTACGGAAGATGTTCCAGTTGGCTGCCACATTTACCATGAACTTGGGAAAAAATATGGCGTGAAAACACCAGTAGTTGACAGTATGATTACACTGGCATCTGTTATGACTGGACAGGACTTCTATGCCAAGGGATTGACATTAGATGATCTTGGAATCGGACATTTATCGAAAGATGAACTTCTAGAATATCTCAATACAGGAGTTTACAAGGAGGCATAGAAACGATGACATGGTATCAGGGGATTGTAGATGAATCTACGAGAAGGGGTGTTCACGAAACACCCCAAAGATTTACAGCGGGACATGCAGTTGGGATTATAGCAGTAGATCTGGTTTATCCAAAGCTCCCTGGAAATGTTGCAAATGCATGTACTTATCCATTCCCAGTATTGTTCCGCAAGGTCTCATTTCCAATAGAAAAACTCTTTGCTGGAGATGCTTCTATTCGTGAACAGATTATTGCAGCGGCAGTGGAACTGGAGCAGGAGGGCGTAAGAGCAATCATCGGAGCATGTGGATACTTCGCACATTTTCAGAAAGATGTTGCAGAAGCAGTGAACATACCTGTGTTTTTATCAAGCTTGTGCCAGCTTCCTTTGATTAAGACAGCCTTGTCTGCACAGAAGAAAATCGCAGTTCTGGCAGCCAGTGGAGAGAATATTAATGACGAATTGCTGGAAAAGGTAGGGACAGACAGCAATCGCTTGATAATCTGTAATGTTGGCAATATGGAAAGTTTTGCACCGATTCGGCATGGAGGAATCTGTCTGGATAATGGAAAACTAGAAGATGATTTGTGTCATGTGGTTCAGAAGCTTATAGAAGAACATGGAGATATCGGATCGATTCTATTGGAATGCAGTGATCTTCCACCATATGCAGCTGCGATTCAGGCAGTCAGCGGCTTGCCAGTATACGATTTTAATACGATGATAGAACTAGTGCATCGAAGTGTTGTGCAAAGACCATATTATGGATATTTTTAGGCTATAGTAGGAATGGAGATTGAAATGAAAGACTTAAGTATTAGAACATCAGAATTTACAGACTCTGTGATTCGTAGAATGACGAGAGTTTCTAACCAATATGGTGCAGTGAATCTGTCACAGGGATTTCCGGACTTTGATCCACCAAAGGAAATTACAGACCGTTTGGCAGAAGTTGCAGGACAGGGACCGCACCAGTATGCATTGACTTGGGGTGCACAGAATTTTAGAGAAAGTCTCGCAAAGAAGCAGGAACATTTTTCTGGACAGAAGACTGATCCGAACACAGAAATAGTTGTTACTTGCGGTGGAACGGAAGCAATGATGGCAGCAATGATGTCTGTATGTAATCCAGGCGATCAGGTAGTCATATTCTCTCCATTCTATGAGAATTACGGAGCAGATGCGATTCTTAGCGGTGCAGAGCCAATCTATGTTCCATTAAATCCTCCAGCATTTACCTTTGATGCAGATGTTTTGGAAAATGCGTTGAAACAGCCAAAGGTTAAGGCGTTGATTCTGTGTAATCCATCCAATCCATGTGGAAAAGTATTTACCTATGACGAGTTAAAGGTGATTGCGGATCTGGCAATCAAATACGACATATTTGTAATTACAGATGAAGTGTATGAGCATATTATCTATGAACCATATAAGCATGTATATATGTCTACATTACCGGGGATGAGAGAGCGAACAATTATATGCTCTTCATTGTCAAAGACCTATTCTATTACAGGCTGGAGATTGGGATATGTCATTGCGAATCCAGAGGTGATTGACCGCGTAAAGAAGGTTCATGATTTCTTAACAGTAGGTGCGGCAGCGCCATTGATGGAAGCCGCAAATACGGGACTTCAGTTTGGTGATGCATATTATAAGGAATTGCAGAATCATTATACTCATATGAAGAATCTGTTCGTCAATGGATTGAAGAATATTGGTCTTACATTTACAGAGCCACAGGGTGCTTATTATGTCATGGTGGATATCAGTGAATACGGTTATGCCAGTGATGAGCAGTTCTGTATTGACCTTGCCAGCAAGGTAGGTGTAGGTGCAGTACCAGGTTCAAGCTTCTTTAAAGAGCCTATCCATGATTATATCCGTTTCCACTTTGCTAAGAAAGATGAGACATTAAATGCTGCGCTGGAGCGATTGGCGGATATTAAGAAGTTGAAAAGATAATTTTCAACCTTACAAAAACGTAAGATTAGAGCTAAAACTGTAAGCTATTTCGATGGATTTACATGCCATAATTTCATATACTAATCCATGTAATATTGATTTTGTTTTATGGAGGAGTAAAGAGATGGGAAAAGATTTAGGGTTGGTTCAAATGTATTGGATATGTGCAGTGAATGAAAAAGGAAAGATTTCTCAGTGTGATCCATATAAAGAAACATTTTTTGTGGCAGCGGCGCTACTGCAGCTTCAACAGGTGTCATGCATCAAGATGAAAGATAGCAAGATTTTTATTAATGGATTCCTTCCAAATGATAAAAAGTATTTATCATCTTTGTATGAGTGGATTAAGGAAAACTCACCGGTAAAAATGACAAAACTAATTGATAAATTCACCATGTCTTTTTCTGGTAAAAAACTAGATGAATTAGAACGCGCAGTTGCAAGTTCGTTAATAGATGGAGATTATGTAAGAACAATCACCACAGGGGTGTTTCATCAAAGAGAAAGACTGGTGCCAACGACAGAAAGTATTGAAGGTGTGATTTGTGAACTTAAAGAAGAGCTGTTACAGGGAGATGTTTTAAGGAAGGATATGGTTGCGCTTGTTTCATTATGCTATCAGGCAGGGTTTTTAAAGAAATATTTGACCAAGCAGGAAGTGCAGCAGGTAAAGGGTTTCCTAAAAACCATGAAGGAGTCGAAGGAGCAGAATCAGATTAGAAAGATGTTGGATTACACAGATAGTATGCTGGCGTTATGTACGGTGGCAGCAGTCATCTAGTTTATTATTGATATTAGATAAGTTGATAAAGATTTTAAATGGATGCCGAAGGGTGTCCATTTTTCGATATATAGGGAATTAAATGCAAACT
Organism: Lachnospira sp.; assembly: GCA_028693195.1. GTDB lineage: Bacteria > Bacillota > Clostridia > Lachnospirales > Lachnospiraceae > Lachnospira. The sequence goes on along the minus strand of JAQUVV010000033.1, from coordinate 4,001 downwards.
CTTTGTTCTCTAAAAGAGGAAGGTAGAGCATGTTATGAAAGCATTTTTGTATATTATATGGTATAATGATTTTATCAATAACTCGTGAGGTGTAAACATATGAAGATAGAACACTTGCTGGATCAGAAGAGAGAGGCTTTTATTAGAAATAATCTATTATCTGATGAATTCCTAGATTTCATGGAATATAGTTGTAATGATGATTTCTACTATAGAAGAACCCACGAAGGAATATATTATGATGTGACGAATGAACATCTAGCTAATATTGTACCTAAAATATTAATTCCTAAATCGGAAAATAGAGTTATTTCATTTAATGAGCAGTTCAGTACCGTGAGTGATGGAACCTGGAGCTATGTGATGGATGTGAATGCAGATCCAGATAACCGTCCGATAGAGATGGCAATGGATATGAAAATCACAGATAGCAATGATGCAGGCAAGGTATTAAATGTTGAAAAGTTCAGCATATCCTCAACAGAATTGCTGATTAGTGGAACTTCTGAGACAGAATCAATCTCATCAACAAATAGTGGGGAACCGATTATTACCATGAAGAATGGAACATCTTTTAAAACAGGTAATAAGAGCGCTGGAAGCGGTGCCAGTGAAGGCAATATAAAGAACTTCGGTTGGACATTGCCAACGGTCATTGACGTGAATGATGTGCAGTCTGTCACATGGCACGGAAGTGTTTTATACACAGCAAAGTAAATTATGAATGTGCGTGAATATCACGACGATATTGGGAAGGTGTAACGCCAACAGTTTTCTTGAATATCTTTGTAAAGTAGTTCAGGTCAGGAATGCCACAGTAGGTGGCGATGGATTGAATCTGAAGCTCGGAGGTATTCAATAACAGAATCGCATATTCAATTCTTTTTTTAGTAACATAAGCAGTTAGTGTGATGCCAGTGTCTTTCTTGAATAATGAAGAAAGATAGCTGGCATTTACATTGACAGAAGTAGCCAGAGTGTTTAGAGATAAATCTGCCGACAAATCACTATCAATCAGCACAATCAGCTGTTGGATGATTGGCGAATACTGGCTGGTTGAATTGTTATGAACCAGTAGACAGTACTTTCTCATCATAGAGAATGCGAAGCTGTTGATATCATGGATAGAATTGATTGCCTCAATCTTTAATGCAAATGAACTGGAAATTTCATTGATATAATAAGGGTGCACACCACCGGCTTCAGCTGCCTTTCTAAATATTGAATTAGAGATAATCATATAATTTTTAGCATTACGTAATGGGTCAGGATTTCTATTTTCAATAGGCATAACGGGAGGCGTATTCTTTAAGTACTGTTCCAGCTTATGAATCTGTCCCATGGTGATGATTTGTAACATTTCGTTTTCGGTTTTATAGAGTTTTTCAATTGTCTCAATATCTATTTTTGAGCTGGACTGCGCCAGTGTAGCAGCGTCACCAGTAAAATATTCCTGTTCTTCAGAATCCAAAAGGATGGATTCTATCTGATAATGTCTCGAGTTATCCCAAAGTGTATCAGCAAAAGTATAGACAATTGCATTGAGATAGCTTCCATTGGTAATAATAGGAACTAAATCATAATATTTCTTTAGGGAGGAATCTAACGAAGAAGGAATATGATAAAATTCCATAATCTTTAGTAACAAATCTTGTGTTATCTTCATATCCAGATAAGGACCAATTATGATTTTTCTGTCAGAATCAATATCTGGAACCAGTAGGCAAATGTATTTGCAGTGGTAGGCATCTGTGACAAAATAGATGTTTTTATCCTTTATATGATTTAATATAAAGTCGCATAAATCTGAACCTTCGAAGGATGTGAAGAATGCAGATCGAAAGTTTAAATCAATGTCATCATGAACCTCATCTGAATGAAGGATGGATACATTTAATTTTAAATTTTTCATTAGTTGTATAAAAAAATTTGTTTCTGGAATCATAATAACATTGCTCCTTTTGGCACTCGCCATATGAATCATTACAAGTTGTATTATTACAAATCGTAAATTCTTTATATATAATAGTATAATATTTACTATTGTTCAATATGATACAAAAAAATTACTAAAACAGTAAAAAAATATACTCACATACGGAATGATTAACATGTTACAGTATGCTCATAAATTACAAGGAAGTAAGATTGAAATTCATAAATTAAGAACGTAACATAAAATTTTTCAATCGACTGGTTTGAGCTGCGCACAAACTTGAGTGAATACACTTCCTAAAAAAAATAAGCCGCAGTATGGAGGTAAAAATGTCTAGCAAAAAAAGTTCAATGAAACCATTTGGAATGATGGATAAGCTGGGATATATGTTTGGTGATTTCGGTAATGATTTTACATTTATCCTTTCTTCTATGTTCATGTTAAAGTTTTACACGGATGTTATGGGAATATCCGCAGGGGTTGTCGGTATATTAATGATGGCCGCCAGATTCGTCGATGCATTTACAGATGTAACCATGGGACAGATTGTTGATCGTACAAAGCCAGGTAAGGGTGGAAAGTTTAAACCATGGCTTCTCAGAATGTGTGGACCAGTAGCAATTGCATCTTTCTTAATTTTTCAGTCTGGATTTGCAGGAATGCCATATATGTTTAAAGTGATCTGGATGGCAGTCACATATTTATTATGGGGTTCAATTTTCTATACATCAATTAATATTCCTTATGGTTCTATGGCATCAGCAGTTTCAGCAGATCCTAAGGATAGAGCGGATTTATCTACATGGAGAACAATTGGTTCTACACTGGCTCAGCTTGTAATCGGTGTTGGTACACCAATGGTAGCCTACATAGTTGTTGATGGAAACACAGTACTTTCAGGTTCCAGAATGACTTTAATCGCAGGTATCTTTTCAGTCCTTGCAGTAGTCTGCTATCTGTTATGCTATAAGCTTACAACGGAGAGAATTAAAGTAGAAGCAAATACACAGAAAATCAATATTGGAAATTTATTTAAGAGTATCTTCACAAATAGAGCATTATTAGGAATTATTGCAGCAGCAATTCTTTTATTACTTGCAATGCTCGGTATGTCAGGAATGTCAGCATATGTATTCCCGAATTACTATGGTTCCGCTGCAGCACAGTCGGCAGCAGCATTGTTAGGAAGTGTAGCAGTATTAGTCATTTGTGCACCATTTGCATCAAAACTTGCAGCAAAATTTGGTAAGAAAGAATTATCAGTCGCATCTTGTTTGTTTGGCGCAGCCATGTTCTTGATTTGCTGGATTATTAGACCTTCAAACCCATATGTATATGTAGCATTCTATACATTGGCTATGATTGGACTCGGATTCTTTAACACAGTAATCTGGGCAATGATTACAGATGTTATTGATGATGCAGAGGTAAAGAACGGTGTTCGTGAAGATGGTACAATTTACTCAGTATATTCTTTTGCAAGAAAGTTAGGACAGGCATTTTCATCAGGATTGATAGGTGCATTATTAGGAGCAATCGGTTATACACAGGCAACTGCATTTGATCCAGAAATCACAAGTAAGATCTTTACGATGTCATGTGTTATTCCAGTTGTTGGTCTTGTAGCAGTAGCACTTGCGTTAATATTTATCTATCCGCTGAATAAGAAGCGTGTTGAAAGCAACGTTGAAATTTTAGCAAAGAAAAGAGAGCAGAATTAAGCATTGAAAAATATATTCTTTTGATGTTCAACAATAATATGATTAACGCAGGCACGCTTTCGCTACACCTCGCTCGTTGCGTTACATAAGCTGCTAAAAGACAGCAGCTAAGTAACGACGGCTCACTAGTACCTGCTAATAATCATATTATTATTGAACATCTATATACAATATATATTTTGAAATGTGTAATTCTGATTAAAAGAGAAAAAGGAGAGATTAGTGTGAAAGAAAGTAGAGGACAGCCAATAAATGGCGCACTTAATTAAGCTGTCATAAGTGACAACTTTTGAAAGAGTGAATTATTAATGATAATTACGAAGCTATTGGTTCTTGAGGCGGCG
>JAQUVV010000276.1 GCA_028693195.1 Lachnospira sp. | reverse complement strand
TTGGCAGCATAATATCCCCATATCTGCGAATAGATTTCTTGTCTCCTATGGCTTCTTTAATTGCTTCGCCAAGGACGATGCCGACATCTTCAATGGTATGATGACAGTCAACAATCAAATCCCCCTGAACATGAAGAGCCAAATCAAACACCCCATGTTTTGCAAAGCTCTTTAACATATGGTCAAAAAAGCCAATTCCTGTATCGACATCTGCTTCGCCTTTCCCATCAATGCGAAGCGTCATCTTAATATCTGTCTCAGATGTTTTTCTTGAAATTGTAGCCTGTCGAATTTCTGTCACTGCCATATCATATCTCCTTACTTGTCATTTATTATTTTAGGTAATTACGAAACTATTTATGTTTCCAAAAATGTGCACTAATAATATAGTTTGCACAGGCACGCTTTCACGTTTACTTCTCAAATCTTACACGAATAGAATTGGCATGTGCAGTCAAATGTTCTGCTGTTGCAAAGCTTTCAATATCCTTATGGATTGGTTCTAAGGCTTCTCTTGAGAATGAAATAATGCTGGACTTCTTAATAAAATCATCAACACTTAATGCTGAGAAGAACTTTGCAGTTCCATTGGTTGGAAGTACGTGGTTTGGCCCAGCAAAGTAATCTCCCAATGGCTCTGAACTATACTCGCCTAAGAAGATTGCACCTGCATTCTTAATCTTTGTCATCACATTGAATGGATCTTTTGTAACAATTTCAAGATGTTCAGATGCAATTTCATTTGCAACATCAATGGCTTCTTCTAAAGAAGATGCAGTTAAAATATATCCATAATTATCTAAAGATTTTGTCAGAATATCTTTTCTTGATAACTCATTTACAAATATATCAACCTGTTCAGATACCTTCTGAGCTAATTCCTCGCTTGTTGTAATTAAGATTGCGGATGCCATCTCATCATGTTCAGCCTGTGAAAGAAGATCTGCTGCAACATATCTTGGATTGGCTGTTTCATCTGCAATTACAAGAATTTCACTAGGACCTGCAACAGAGTCGATGCTGACATAACCAAATACTGCTTTCTTTGCAAGTGCAACATAGATATTTCCAGGGCCAACAATCTTATCAACCTTTGGAATTGATTCTGTTCCATAGGCCATTGCAGCAATTGCCTGTGCACCGCCAACTTTATAGATGACATCAACACCAGCTTCATTGGCTGCAACCAAAGTTGTAGGATATACCTTTCCAGATGCATCGCAAGGCGTACACATATCAATCTGCTCTACCCCAGCAACCTTTGCAGGCATTACATTCATCAAAACAGATGAAGGATAAGCAGCCTTTCCACCTGGCACGTATACACCAACTCTTGAAATTGGAGTCACCTTCTGACCTAAGATCGAACCATCCGGCTTAGAATCAAACCAGCTGTACTGCTTCTGCTTCTCATGATATTCACAGATATTCACCTGTGCTTTTCTAATTACTTCCAGAAGAGATTCATCCACCTGATTGTAAGCCTCTTCAATCTCTTCCTTTGTAACCTGAATGTTTTCAGCATTCAAATCTGCATGGTCAAAATTCTTTGTATATTCAAATAAAGCTTCATCTTTGCGGTTTCTGACATTATTTAAAATATCATTCACAGCAGCTTCGAACTTTCCATAACTATTTGGACTTCTTTTCAACAAATTCTCAAGAATATTATTCTTACTTTCTGTTGTTAATTTTACAATTCTCATAGTGCTTCTCCTCTTATATATTCCATTTTAATTCCATATATTATTCTGCATCACTCTGAACAGGCTCCATGTATTCCTTAATATCTGAAATCAGTTTTGTAATACGCTCATTCTCCATCTTCATGCTGACCTGATTGACAACAATTCTAGCTGACAATGGGCAGACCTCTTCTAAAACCTGTAATCCATTTTCTCGAAGAGTTGCACCAGTCTCAACAATATCGACAATAACTTCTGAAAGTCCAACAATTGGAGCAAGCTCTACAGAGCCATTTAACTTAATAATTTCAACCGTCTGATGCTTTTTGTTATAGAAATAATCCTTTGCAATATTAGGGTACTTAGATGCTACACGGATCAACTCATGATGCTGTAACTTTTCTCTTGCTGACTCTGGCCCACAGACACACATTTTGCAGTTGCCAACCTTTAAATCATATACTTCATAAAGCTTACGGCCTTCTTCTAATATGGTATCTTTACCAACAATCCCGATATCTGCTGCGCCATATTCTACATAGGTAGGTACATCAGATGGTTTTGCAAGAAAGAATCGAAATCCTAATTCCTCGTTGGTAAATATCAACTTTCTAGTCTTCTCATCCTTCATTTCCTCGCAGGTTACACCTACATTTTCAAAGATTTCAAGTGCTTTTTTTGCAAGTCGTCCCTTCGCAAGGGCAATTGTAATATATCTCATTAAAAGTTACCTCCCTGAATCTTTTCTAATGTTGCTGTTCGAAATGTTCCAGCTTTCGCTTTCATAACCTTCACATCATCTGCTGCATTGGTAATATTATTTAAGAAAATAACATCTGCAAGCTGAGAGCTGACAGCATATTCTGAATACTGTGCAGTTGTTTTCTTTTCATTGGTCTGAATCATCGCAACTGGAATATTCATCTTACGAAGTCGATCTGCTGTCTCTATGGCAGTTAAGAGATTATTGGCATCGTATACTAACAATGAACCACTAACATCTACTGGGATATCTAAATCCTGACGATTAATTGCTGCCATCAAGCTGTCCACTGTAATGGAAAATCCAATAGAAGCCTTATCACAGCCAAACTGACCTATGAGCTTATCATAACGTCCACCACTGATTACTGGTTCCCCAGTTCCAAATGTATACGCATAAAAGATAATTCCTGTATAATATGCATGCTTGCTAATTGCGCCCAGATCAAAAGAAATATACTGATCATAACCTGTTACTTTCAAAAGCTCATATAACTTTTCCAGTCGATCAATGGCTGCCAGACAATCTGCATTATCCGTCAGTTCCTTTGCCTGATCCAGCACATCGACAGAACCGAAAAGCTGTGGCATCGCCAATAGAACTTCCTTAATATGCTGATCAATATTCATAGAATCAAGAAGCTCTTCTTCACCAAAATAATTCTTATCCTGAATCAGACCAATTAATTCTTCTTCATCATCCCCTGTAATACCAGCCGCTGATAAAAGGCCCTTAAAGAACATCACATTTCCAATTTCAACCTGGAATTCCTTTAATCCTGCATTCTTCATGCAGTCAATGACCATAGAAATAATCTCAAAATCAGCATCGATAGAAGCATCCCCAATCAACTCAGCTCCAATGGTTGTATTCTCCTTTAATCTTCCCTGATAGGATTTGCTCACATTGATAAATGTATTTCCAGAATAACATAACTTCAATGGAAG
>JAQUVV010000275.1 GCA_028693195.1 Lachnospira sp. | reverse complement strand
CGTTGAGAAAACACTGTACTATTCTTACTTTTCATATGGATTCTTATTTAACGTTCAGAAGGCTTCATGCAGAGCTTCGTGAATTTGAAGGTACTGAACAGATACGATTCTTGAATTAGAGGATATCATCAGTTTCAATGTCGTCATCATCATCGTCATTGACGAAAGTGAAGTTCATAGGCATCATCAAATGGCTAAGTAGAGCCTGATATGCTTCATCACCTTGATCACTCTTAATGTAGTTCAAGATGGCTTCATGTTCAGAAAGGGTTGAATCAAGACGACCTGGAACTGCGAGAACCTGAGTAGAAGTCAAATGAATCATATACATGAGACGCTGATACATTCCGTTGAATTCGGTGTTGCCGAGATAGTGAACAATCAACAGATGAAAACGATGATCAGCCTCAGTGAATTCAGGAATATGATCTTCTGAATGAACAGTGTTTCGCATAACTTCAAGGGTTTCTTCCAGCTGGCTAATCAGCTTCTCGTAACGGATGCTGCCCTTATCTGCAACGATGGAATGAACACAGAAACCTTCGATTGCACAACGGGCTTCAATGATCATTCTGGCATTCTTTTTGTTCAGCACGCGAACTTTAAAGCCACGGCTTGGAATGATTGTAATAGAACCATCTTGAGATAGACATTGAAGTGCTTCTCGCAATGGAGTACAGGAAATGCCCATATTTTTAGCTAACTGAGTCTCAGAATATAACTTGCTGGAATCCAGACTATTCGTTAGAATCAATTCTTTGATTGCTTCATAGGCTTGCGATTGTAAAGAACTTTTCGGAATCATAATAATCTCCTTAATATAGTAATAAATATAATTATAGTATTATTCATTGTATTAGAGAGTTTAGCATGAATTACAAACATCGTCAATTAGCATAGTTCTACAAAGTATACCGGTATACAGGGATAAAAAATAAGGCATGTTGACGAATATGAAAAAAATATCTAACATTTATAGTAAAAGCGTGATGCAATTAAGCAAAAGTAAGAATATAAAAGAAAAGAGTGAAAAATCTTATACGATAATTTTTCACTCATACAAGTTTGTGCGCAGCTCAAACTTGAGCCATTAGCTGTCTCCTTAAAAACAGTCGCAGCATGGAGGCTAAATATGAAAATTAGAATAAATTGAGAATAATCAGGAGGAATATGAAAATGAAAGGAATACAGATTGTAGAACCCAATAAATTGCAGATTATAGATATGGAAAAACCAGTATTGACCAAGGAGAATAATGTCCTAGTAAAGATGAAGGCGGCCGGAATCTGTGGATCTGACGTAGGAATTTATCATGGAACCAATGCAGCAGCTACTTATCCTAGAGTGATTGGACATGAGATGGTCGGAATCGTTGAAGAAGTAGGAGAAGGAGCGACGAAGGTAAAGGTCGGTGACAGAGTTATTGTAGATCAGGTTGTAGCATGTGGAACTTGCTATGCATGTCGAAAAGGAAGACCAAATGTATGTGGAAATTTGCAGGTTCGTGGTGTACATATTGATGGTGGATACAGAGAATATATGGCAGTACCAGATCAAGACTGTTATCTAGTTCCAGAAGGCCTGACGGATGCAGAAGCTGTAATGATTGAACCAACAACAATTGCTATACAGAGCTGTTCTAGAGCTGAATTAGATCAGGAAGATACACTTTTAATAGAAGGAGCAGGTGCGCTTGGTAGTTCGATTTTACGTATCGCAAGACTTTCAGGTGCAACAATTATTGTATCTGATGTAGATGAGGAGAAGCTTCAAGATGCATTAAAGGCAGGGGCATCTTATGTGATTAATCCAATGAAAGATGACGTTGCCGAAAAGTGTCACGAACTAACAGATGGATATGGAGTAACAGTATCTATCGATGCAGCGTGTGTAAAGGACAGTTTACTGACAGCATTGAAAGCAACTGGAAATGCAGGACGTGTCATTACCATGGGATTTTCAACAGCACCAACAGAGGTGAATCAGTTCCTGATTACTTCAAAAGAGTTAGATGTCAGAGGAAGTCGTCTTCAGAACAGAAAATTTCAAGATGCTATTGACCTTGTGAACGAAAATAAAGTAAACTTAGCAGGAAGTATATCCCATACATTCCATTATTTGGATGCTCAGAAAGCATTTGATTTTGTGGATTCTAAAGATCCGTCTATTAGAAAGATAGCACTTCTGTTTGATTAAGGTTCAAATACATATCCAGCTGAGATAGAGAAGATAAGCAGTTTTAATATTCTGTGCAATATAAAGGGCTACAAGTGTTTCGAGGGATGCTGAAAATAGCGTATTGATTTAAATAGATGTAACCAAGAGGGGGGATTTAATATGGCAGTTGAATTTGATGATGAAGAAATGAGTTTATTAGGAAGTACCACATTATCTGATTCTGTATATGACATTTTACGTGGAAAGATTATTGACTTGTCATTGTTGCCGGGAACGGTCTTGAATATCAAGGAACTGGGAGAGACATTGGGAATCAGCAGATCACCGATTCGCGATGCAATTTCCAGGCTTGGTATGGACGGATTGGTAGATATTGTCCCTCAGAAGGAAACAAAGGTTTCGCTTATTGATATTGAAAGTATTCCAGAAGAACGATTCTTAAGATATGTAGTTGAACGCGGTGTATTGTTAGAGTGCATGGGTAAGTGTTCAGATGAGTATTATGTGAAAATGAATGAGTGTATCGAGAAGCAGGAAGAAGCCCGTGCGAAGAAGGATGCATATCGTCAGATGAAGCATGACGATGAGTATCATAAATTGTTTTTTCAAATTGCAGACAAGATGAGATGCTGGAAAACAGTGATGCAGAATATCAACAATTATGAACGAATCAGACAGATGGCATTGTGGTTTGATGATATCTCAGCCAATGCATGTGAACAACACAGAAACATGGCAAGATATGTATATCTAGGAAAACAGGATGCTGCTTTGACAGAATTAGATAAACATCTAAACAAAATTCTGTATGAGAAGCAGACCATTGTTCAGAAGTATCCGCAGTATTTTATTACAAGTCAGGTTCAGCAGGTTGAAAAACCAAGTCTATTGGATACATTAAAGAGAAATATGAATCTATTATAAAAACACAGTAGAATAATGTAGATGGTGAGAACCGGTATCAGCTGATGAGAGAATAATTTCGCATTAGCGGGTGCCGGTTTTACTTTATACGAGGAATTTTTGGAGAATAGCAATATATCAGTATAAATACATATATATGGTAAAATTGCACATATAATATAAATTTAATTATGGTAATATGTGTAATATGATGTATAATGGAAATAGAGATTAACGTAAGAAAGAAGTTTCACAAAGGGGTGAAAGCTGTGGAAAAGGATCGTATTACTGGGTTAATGCATGTAGATGATTTT
>JAQUVV010000032.1 GCA_028693195.1 Lachnospira sp. | reverse complement strand
CTTTGCTGTTGCATCAACAGCTGCAAAATGCTCTGGAATCTTTGCATGTGTATCAAAGCTGTCTACTACGTTGAACATCTCTGCAAACTTAGGTGTCTGTACTGGAAGGTCTGTTGCGCTTCCTCCGCAAAGAATCATTACGTCTATCTTATCCTTCCACTGCTCTACCTCATCTACAGAAACCACTGGAACTCCTGTAAGCTGGATCTTTACAGTCGATGGATCTCTTCTTGTAAATACTGCGACTAATTCGCAATCTACTGCATCCTTCACTGCGCATTCTACGCCTCGTCCTAAATTACCATATCCTATAATACCTATTCTTGTCATAACCTGTATACTTCCTTTCATGATCTGTGCTTTTTGACTGCTAATATATCCTTACCCTTGGATCATTTCTATCAGCAATTTATCATAGATATGAATATACTCTTTATTTTTTTTTGTAGCAACTACAAAGTGTCCATTATTGCATTACTTTCTTGTTATTTTTTCTCAATAACTTCATTCTCTTTATATTTCTCTCTGATTTTCGTTAAATATTCATCCTTCAATCGACACACACCATAAATTCCAGTTCAACCATTTCTCCATTTGCTCCTGTAATTGTCAGCTTTCCTTCTCCACTATGTCCAGTGGTCTTTATATAGGTTCCACCACATCCCCCACGCAGGGTCGTGACTGATGGGCCAATCAATTCGATTTCTCCTGACACAGAAAGGCTTATCGGTTCGTTATAAAATGGCAGAACATTTTCGTTCTGATCTCTTGCAGTCATCCGCACTGCTGCCACATCATAGGTTCCTTTTTCCTGCAAATGTGTCTTTGATACTTCTACATGTAAATGTACTGACTGTACCGGTTCCTTAACCACAGTCTTGACTACCTTGCCGTTTCTGACTGCTTCAAATCGATAGCTTCTTGCCACATTTCCCCAATCGCCAACATATTTACCATATAAAGCATAGGCATCCTGGAATTTCATATGATGAAAAACCATCAGCTTCGCTGCTGCAAGCTTCACATCTAATGGCAGATGATACATTCCATACTTTGTCACTGCCGCAAGAACTTTCTTGACTGCCTCAGCCTTCTTATGAGAATATCCCTCTTCCCGCTCTATGCGCTCTCCAATCAAATCATCAATCAACACCGGCTCGTATGGATTCGCTGGATATTCCTTTATGAATTCTCCATTTTTATAGATTCGTACCGAATCTGCATTAGAATAAAAGTATATTTCTCCTACACGTCCTGCTGGATGCTCTCCAATATCCATGGATGATGAAATCTCCAACACTGTTTCTTTTCCATAACATGCATACGGAGCTGCTGCCAGCTTAGGATTTCTGAACATATCCATCATGCCGTGATAACAGATGCTGTCTCCACTTCCGAAATCCTTATGGGTATTATAATCAAACATACACCAGGCAAATGCTCCTGCCACGTCTTCAGACTGGCGAACTGCATGCAACACCTTTGCATGCCGAAGAGCATGTTCACTGCGATGCTCCTCATCGTCAAACATTTTCGTCGGAAACATATGACCATTATACTCTGATATCAGATATGCTTTCTTCATATCCGTTGTGATATCACTCTTTATTTCTATGGGATTCGTCTCTCCATCGAACAGGAAGTCGTTATAGGTATAAACGTCCTCTAAGAGGCTGCTCTTCTTCAGATATCGTACCCCTCCCGTTAAACGACTCTGATCCAGTTCATGTGCAATTGCATTGGTCTTCTTATACAGCTCATCATCATCCTGAGATTCATTGACACGTACACCCCAGAGAATAATAGATGGATGATTTCGATTCTGTATCACCATCTCTTTCACATTCTCACAGACAATGTTCTTCCAGACGTCATCCCCAAGATGCTGCCAGCCTGGAATTTCTGTGAACACTAACAAACCTATCTCATCACACCGATTTAAAAAATGCTGTGACTGTGGGTAATGTGAGGTTCTTACTGCATTCATTCCCAGTTCATTTTTCAAAATATCTGCATCCAGATTTTGCACGGATTCTGGCATAGCATATCCAACATATGGATAGCTTTGATGACGATTTGCTCCCCGCAGCTTCACCTGATCTCCATTCAAGTAAAATCCGTCAGCACGGAATTCTGCATCTCTAAAGCCAAAACGTACTGTCTTGCTATCACCCACGTTTCCCGTTGCTTCCTTCTGCTCATTCTTCGTTGTTGCATGTAATGTTGCTTTAAAAGAATATAATACAGGATTCTCCATGGTCCACAGCTGTGCGTCTTCCACTCTGCATTCTCCAGTATATTGGGAGCATCTCTTTTCATGATGGTTCTGTATCTTCAATTCTTCTGATGGATGATTTTTCTCTTCTGCTTTTTGATTCTCTTTTGATAATTGCAGCTTTCCAATCTTCTTTGCAGATATACCCTCCTGACTCATCAGTTCCAACTCTATATAAAAATCCTCTTCGATGCCCTGACTCCACTTTTCCCTGTCATCAGCAACCGTAATTTCATATTTCATCAAACAGTCTGCTCCAGCACGAACATAAACATCTTCAATATATACCGGGTTTTTCACCTCCAGATAAACCTCTCGATACAGTCCTCCATAGGTCATGTAATCTATCACATGGCCAAACGGCGGTTGATTTAAGGATTCTCTGCTATCCAGTCGAACTGCCACAACATTTGCACAATCAAATCGGACAAATGACGTAATATCCACAGTAAATGCGGTATATCCACAATGATGTACTGCTGCCTCCTGCCCATTCACATAAACTGTCGCCTCATGTGCTGCCCCCATAAATGTAAGAAGAAAGACCTTCCCCTGATCCTCTTCCTGCAATGTCAATTCCCTGCGATAGCATGAAACCATTTCATAGTCCTGCACATTAATATAGTTATATGGAAGCTCTTGATTGGTATGTGGCAGTCTCACGTACTCCATTCCCGAAGCATCATAATCTGACGCTATCATTTCTTCTTGGAATATTTTTGCATATTTCCAGTCATTATTTAAATTGATTCTTTTCCCCTGTTCCATTCATCTTCTCCTGTTTTCCCACTAAATGTTCGCTGATACGCGTCTGCTTCTGGTCATACATATTACCTGCTTCTCCATATCATACATCTATTATATTTTTTACTTGTGATATCGCTCAACTTATCACATATACCCTGCTTCAGTTTATCACATTCTTCTTGACAAATTCCAGTAAAATATGGTATCTTATCAAAGTTACGTTTAACTAAATATGGTCTAATTGGAAACGCACATTCTCTGAATGATTAACGAACAACACATGCATCAATCACGTGTTGGAAACGTGTATCTATAGGAGGATTTTTTTATGCCAAAAAACAAATTTCAAGATGTTATTTTTACAATCATCATGGCCACAATTATGGTCTATGGAATGGTAGTCTACAATGTTGCTTTGAATACGGGTGGTGTCACAGGAATGACCTTTGTCATGGCTCTTCACGAATTACCAATTATGGTTCCTGTTGCTTTCATTTTAGAATTCTTTATCGTTGGAAAGATTGCGAAAATGCTTGCATTTACAGTTGTAAAACCAACTGACAGACCTCAGGTTATTACATATGCAATCTCAATTTGCATCTGCTGTATCATGTGCCCTGTTATGAGCCTGATTGCAACATTTTTATTCAAAGAACCTAGCTTTGGTACATGGGTAGAGACATGGGCCTTCAACTTCCCAATGGCAATCTGCTGGCAGATGTTCTACTGCGGACCACTGGTAAGATTGATTTTCAGAAGTATCTTTAGAGAAAAGAAAGAAGCATAAGGCCGGGTTTATCTTACTTTGTTATAAGGTCACAGAGTATGTATTACGCCAACACAGGCACGCTTTCGCTACATCCTCCATAGCGAACTTCGTTCGCATTGGTTGCGTTACATAACATACCAAGGCGAACTGCGTTCACCTTATACGGTATGTAAGTAACGACGGCTCACTAGTACCTGCTTATGGCATAACACATACTCTGCGACATATACGAAAAGCAACATTTAAACCCTGATTTAAATAAGAAAGACGAGGAAAATAAATATGCGTGAAATGGAATTTACGATGAGCAGACCGAATCTTGTGAAGGCAGGAGATGAAGTTGAGGTAACAGAAGGAAAACTGCCAAGTAGCTATTATTATACCATTGAGCCAGCAGTTGCTATGTCTGGAAATTATGCGACACCTGATCGATTGAAGTCCAAGAAAGGTGTTGTGAAAGAAGTAGGAGAAACCAGCAGAGGATATTTTGTACTTGCAGAATTTGATGAGTAAAGAGTGGGAATATAACCGCAGTATGAGACAAACCATGAAATCATTGATGATAAAATAATATCTTATTATGAATGCATTAAAAAGATATACAGTAGAAGAGCAAAAAACTTAAAATAGAAAATACAACATGAAAAAGATAAAAAGAACTAAAAAGTGAAAATAGAAAATGGAAAAATAAAAAATTGCGAAAAGGAGAATGGATTCGTGAAAGAGGAATTATCAAGGACAGCGCTTCTGCTAGGCGATGAAGGTATGACACGACTGGCAGGAACAACGGTTGCAATCTTTGGTGTTGGCGGTGTTGGCGGATATGTGGCAGAAGCACTGGCAAGAAGTGGTGTCGGAAAGATGGTGCTGACAGATAATGATACGGTCAGTGTGTCTAATATTAATAGGCAGATTATTGCACTTCATAGTACCATTGGGAGACCTAAAGTGGAAGTGATTGCAGAGCGGCTAAAGGATATTAATCCGGAAATTGAGTTGGAACTGCATCAGAGCTTTTATCTGCCGGAAAATCATGATGAATATGATTTTACAAGCTATGATTATATAGTGGATTGCGTGGATACGGTAGCGGCTAAGATTGATATTATTATGGAAGCGAAGAAAGCAGGAACTCCGGTGATTAGCAGTATGGGTGCAGGGAATAAGCTAGATCCGTCCAGGTTTGAAATCGCGGATATCTATAAGACGTCGGTGTGCCCGTTGGCAAGGGTCATGCGTTATGAGATGAAAAAGAGAGGCGTGAAGAAGCTGAAAGTTGTATTTTCCAAGGAAACACCGATGAAGGTTTCCGCTCCATTAGAGAATAATGCACGTCGAAGTATTCCGGGAAGTATTGCATTCGTTCCTGCAGCAGCGGGATTGGTTCTTGCATCAGAAATCGTGAAGGATATTTGCGCTGGTAAGTAGATTAAAATTGCAAAGTAGATAAAGAAAATGTTATAATAGGAAATCGTTTGGAGTGAGATGAAATTATATCATAGAATCACACTCTGAAATTAATAACAAATTTACAGGAAGGTTTGAAATTAACCAATGAATAAGAAAAGAACATTTATGATTGTACTGCTGATGGCGGTACTTGCACTGATTATTTATTCCTTTGTATCTCCAGTAGATGGCGGAGATGCAGAGTATACAAGTATGGCATATGCAACTGTGTTTGCATTGCTCCCTCCAGTTGTGGCCATTGGACTTGCACTGGTGACAAAGGAAGTTTATTCTTCATTGTTTGCTGGAATTGTAACAGGAGCATTGTTGTATTCGAACTTTAATGCAGAATTAATGTTGAATACCATGTTGTTCAATGAAGATGGTGGTCTTGTAGCAAAGCTTTCTAAGCCGGGGAATGTAGGCATATTAATATTCCTTGTATTACTTGGTGTGCTTGTGGCATTGATGAATCGTGCGGGTGGTTCAGCTGCATTTGGTACCTGGGCATCTAAGCATATTAAGACAAGAATTGGAGCACAGCTTGCAACGATGGCACTGGGCGTATTGATTTTTGTGGATGATTATTTTAACTGCTTGACCGTAGGAAGTGTAATGAGACCAGTTACGGATTCCCATAAAGTTTCCAGGGCAAAGCTTTGTTATATTATTGATGCGACAGCAGCGCCAGTTTGTATTATTGCACCAATTAGTTCCTGGGCAGCGGCAGTCACATCTTCTGTACCGGAGGATGCTGGAATTAATGGATTTACAACGTTTTTAAAGACAATTCCATATAATTTCTATGCATTACTGACTCTGATCATGATTATATTCGTAACAGTGAAGAGAATTGATTTCGGACCAATGCGTAAGCATGAGATGAATGCCATTAATGGCGATTTATTTACAACACCAGATCGTCCATACAAGGACAATGAGACGG
Organism: Lachnospira sp.; assembly: GCA_028693195.1. GTDB lineage: Bacteria > Bacillota > Clostridia > Lachnospirales > Lachnospiraceae > Lachnospira. Next base: position 9,786 of record JAQUVV010000032.1, on the reverse strand, counting down.
TGATTGTAAATCACAAAGGTAAAGTGATTGATTTGGTACTTCCGGTAGTGGTTTTGATCTTCAGCTGTATTGTTGGAATGGTTTATACAGGTGGTTTTTTTGAAGGCGAAAGCTTTGTTACTGCATTTGCAAATGCAGATGCTCCTGTGGGCCTTGTGGCAGGTTCATTCTTTACGGTTCTTTTCACATTCTTCTTCTATATGTTAAGGGATGTGATTAATTTTAGCGAGTTTATGAGCTGTATTCCTGAAGGATTCAAGGCTATGATATCTCCAATACTAATTCTTTCTCTGGCTTGGACATTGTCTGGTATGACGAATCTCCTAGGTGCAGATGAATTCGTAGCAGGACTTGTATCTGGCTCATTAGTTGGATTAAAGACATTGCTGCCGGCAGTGATCTTTGTTGTAGGACTTGGACTTGCATTTGCAACAGGAACTTCATGGGGAACTTTTAGTATCCTGATTCCAATTGTAATCAGTGTATTCCCAAGTGGAGAGATGATGATTATTTCTATCTCAGCATGTTTGGCTGGTGCAGTATGTGGAGACCACTGCTCACCAATATCAGATACAACGATTATGGCATCAGCGGGAGGACAGTGTAATCATGTGAATCATGTGACAACGCAGATTCCATACGCACTGACCGTTGCAGGTGTGTCATTTGTATCATATATTCTGGCTGGATTTATTCAAAATGTATTCATTACGCTGGCAATCGCAGTTGTGATGTTGTTGGTAGTTCTTTTTGTAATAGGAAAAGTAACTGGATATGAACCAGTAGATCAATAAGAGTGAAAATATGAATTTATTAGGAACCTCCTGAATATACATAAATAAGTATATTTGGGAGGTATTTTTATGGCAATGAATTTTGACGATGAGAATGAATACAGATACGACATATACCGGGATATACAGATGAGAACAAAGGGAGAGATATACTTAGGAGTGGTTGGCCCGGTAAGAACTGGAAAATCAACATTTATTAAACGATTTATGGATCTGTGTGTACTTCCTCAGATGAATGACGAACATGTGAAGGAACGGGCAAGAGACGAGTTGCCACAGGCATCGGCGGGAACTACAATTATGACTACGGAACCGAAGTTTGTTCCGAGTGAAGCGGCTGTTATTCATCCAGCGGAAGGCTTGACCATGAAGACTAGGCTGATTGACTGCGTGGGATTTATGGTGGATGGTGCATCAGGTCATGTGGAAAAGGATAAAGAACGAATGGTCAAGACACCATGGTCCGATGAGGCGATACCGTTTACCAAGGCGGCAGAGATTGGAACACGAAAGGTGATTGAAGAACATTCTACCATTGGAATCGTGGTAACAACCGATGGTTCATTTACAGAAATAGACCGGGACAGTTATATACCGGCAGAGGAACGAACTATTAAGGAGCTTGCCCAGTTAAGTAAACCATTTATTGTGCTGCTCAACAGTGCGAGACCGCATTCTCAGGAAACCATTCAACTGGCGGCAGAGCTGGAAGAAAAATATAGTGTGAAGGTCATGCCTGTGAATTGTGATCAACTTCAAAAAGCGGATGTTATGGAAATATTAAAAAATGTTCTGATGGAGTTTCCTGTATCTGAAATAGACTATTTTGCACCTTCTTGGGTGGAAATGCTGTCAGAAGAACATCAGTTAAAGAAAAGTCTGACGGCAATGGCATACGAGGTGATGGGAGATATCAGTAGAATTAAAGATGTAAAGAAACATATGGAAGCAGAGCAGGATTTATACATAGACACGGTTGAATTGGATCGCATGGATCTTTCTACAGGAATTGTTACCTATCAGATGAAGATGAAACCCGACGTTTATTATGATGTGTTAAGTGAATTGACAGGAGAACCTGTACATAATGAGTATCAGTTGATTAGTTTAATCAGGGAGTTGTCAGAAAAACGACAGGAATTTCAGAAAATGGGAAGTGCACTGGCAGATGTCAATGTATCTGGGTTTGGAATCGTAACACCGGAAAGAGAAAAGATTTCTCTGGAAGCACCAGAGGTTATCAAGAATGGAAATAAATATGGGGTGAAGATTAAGGCACAGGTTCCAGCAATTAATCTGTTGAAAACCAGCATCAATATTGAAATAGCACCGATTGTAGGTACGAAGAATCAGGCGGATGATTTGATCGAATATATTGATCAGCAGGCAAAGAGCAATATTGATGGAATATGGGATACGAATATATTCGGAAAGACCATTGAACAGATTGTGGATGATGGGATTAGTGAAAAGACACATAATGTAACGCAGGAGAGTGTCGAAAAGATATGTGGTACATTGGAAAAGGTCATGAATGAGAATTCTGGATTAGTATGCTTAATTGTTTAGCAAATGATTATAATGACATGAGGGCATGTTAAAAAATTAAAAATATCTTTATCTGATATGCAAAATGTGTTATGATAAAAAAGATTTGTGAAAGAACGAATGGAGGCAATTATTTATAATGAAAAAGATTGAAGAATACGTAAGAAGTATACCGGATTTTCCAGAAGAAGGAATTATATTCAGAGATGTGACTAGTGTCATTCAGGATCCGGATGGATTAAAGCTTGCAATTGATGGTATTGATAATCTGATTAAAGACCTTGACTTTGATGTGGTTGTTGGACCAGAATCAAGAGGATTTATCTTCGGTGTTCCAGTTGCGTATAACTTTGGAAAAGGATTTGTTCCTGTTCGCAAGAAGGGAAAACTTCCTTGCGAAACAATTTCTGCAGAATATGAGCTGGAATATGGAACTGCTACAATAGAAATTCATAAGGATGCAATTAAAAAAGGCCAGAAAATTGTGATTGTAGATGATTTAATTGCTACAGGTGGAACAACAGAAGCTATGATTAAGTTGATTGAAGAGCTTGGCGGCGAAGTTGTTGGTATTGTATTCTTAATGGAATTAGAAGGATTACAGGGCAGAGAGAAACTGAAGGGATACAATGTTCAATCAGTAATCAAGTATCCAGGAAAGTAATTACCGTACATCGGACTGTCACTTTTATCAGCGACAGCCCGATGTTTTTTAAATTTTAGATTCATTGTGAAATTATAAAACATGTTGTTATTGGATATCCTACTTTGTATAAGGTCACAGAGTATGTATTCCGCCAACACAGGCACGCTTTCGCTACACCTCGCTCGTTGCGTTACATAAGCGACCAAATGACGGTCGCTAAGTAAATGGCGAACGAAGTTCGCCTTGGGCTCGACTAGTACCTGCTTATGGCATAACACATACTCTGCGACATATACGAAAAGCAAGATTGCGCGAAAAGCGCGGCTATCGCAACGTGGACTGGCGAATCCCACAGGAAGTGTTTTGTTTTATGACTCGGGAGATATCTAGAAAGTCTTACCTTGATGCTTCGATGTCAGTAACAATCAGACACGATGTCTGATTGAAGTGTCACTGAGCCATGGATGGCGAATGGCACTGTTTACGTAAATAAAGAACACCTATCTCATCAAGGTTAGAGTTTCTTAATATCGGACGCCGGAATAAAACGGAACATTTCCTGCGGGATTTGCTCAATACACATTTAAACCCTGATTTAAACCTTAAGGTTCGAAATTATCTAAAATGCAAAAACAAAGTGAAAAGGAGAAAATATATGTCGACAGCACATAATCAGGCGCAGTCAGGTCAGATTGCAAAGACAGTTTTAATGCCAGGCGATCCTTTGAGAGCAGAATATATAGCAAATGAGTATCTCACAGATGTAGTTTGCTTTAATCAGGTACGAAATATGCTGGGTTTTACAGGAAATTATAAAGGACAATCCGTTTCAGTGATGGGAAGTGGAATGGGCATGCCTTCTATTGGAATATACAGTCATGAATTATATTGTGACTATGGTGTGGAGAATATTATTCGTATTGGTTCAGCAGGAGCCTTGTCAGATGAGATTCATGTGATGGATGTTGTTATGGCTATGGGAGCATGTACAGATTCGAATTATGCTTCCACATATCATTTGCCGGGAACCTTTGCACCCATTGCAGATTATAAGTTATTATCAACTGCTGTAAATATAGCCCGGATACAAAAGGTGAATCCACAGGTTGGAAATATATTGTCTTCAGACATTTTCTATAATGATGATCCAACAGTCAACGATCAGTGGAAGAAGATGAATGTGCTTGCAGTAGATATGGAGGCGGCAGCACTTTATATGAATGCTGCCAGATTAGGGAAGCGTGCATTGACAATTCTTACAATTAGTGACCATCTATATACCGGAGAAAAGCTGAGTGCCAAGGATAGACAGACATCATTCTCACAGATGATGGAAATTGCATTAGAAACAGCAGTACAGATGGAGAAATAGTTGGTCTGAATATGTCGGTAGTAGAAAGAAGCAGTAGGAATGTTTGCGTGTTAGAATGGAGAATGGTGGCAGAATATGGATATGAGAATTGCAATTATTGCTGTTTTTGTTGTACTTGTGATATATACGATTGTGCAGAATAAAAGACAGGTTCAGAATCGAATATTGAAGCGGTTGAAGGATAACTGGGGGAAATGTCCTCAGAAACAATTCTCTATGGATGAATACGAGAATGTTTCTCATTATTTTAAAAATGGAAGTCAGGAAAATGTGATCGATGATATTACCTGGAATGATTTAAATATGGATGAAGTATTCAAATCATTGAATAATACCAATTCATCTGTAGGACAGGAATATCTTTATAAAAAACTTCGAAGTCCGCAGCAAAGCAGTAAGGAGTTAAAAGAGACAGATCGTCTGGCTGCATATTTTGACCAGCATGAGAAAGAGCGAATTAAGGTTCAGAAAGTGTTTTGTAAGCTGGGTTATTCTAGAAGAATATCAGTCAGTGATTATATTGAACTATTAATGGATTTAAAGGTAGGCGGAAATTTACTGCATTATGCAGCTTTAATATTATTGCTTGCTGCTGTACCTTTTTGTGTGCTTTATAATCCAGTGATTGGAATATGGGTAATCATTGCTGCGATTGCATTTTCAGTGATTACTTATTATAAGTGTAAAGCAGGTGTGGAGCATTATTTTGTCTGCGTAAATCAGATTGTTCGTATGCTTATGGCAGCAGATGAACTAGAGACATTGTCCATTGAAGAGCTTGCTGAATACAATCAGACGTTAAAGAAGCTTACTAAAAGTTTTGCTGGTGTTAAGAAGAATTCATGGCTGCTAGAGACGGGAACGGTTAATGGTTCCATTGCAGAAATTATTCTTGATTATATTAGAATGTTGACCCATGTTGATTTGATTAAGTTCAATCATGTTGTGAAATCTTTGAACCATAAAAGTAAAGAGGTTTATGAACTGATGGATACACTTGGGTTTGTTGAGAGCTCTATAGCGGTTGCATCTTTTCGTAAGCAATTGGGATATTGGAGCAGACCCGAGCTGATTGAGGAAAGCATGGGACATTGCTCATTGGAAGTGGAAGAGATTTTTCATCCATTGATTGAGAAGCCTGTGGCAAATTCCATTCATGCGAGAAGACATGTACTTTTAACAGGTTCAAATGCTTCAGGAAAATCAACATTTTTAAAGACCATAGCAATCAATGCGATTTTATCACAGACGATTTATACCAGTGTTTCTAAGCATTATAAAGCACCAGTGTACCGAATCTTTTCATCTATGGCACTAAAGGATGATTTGAGCAATTCTAACAGCTACTATATCGTGGAAATTAAGTCGTTGAAGAGAATTCTGGATGCGGTAAATGAACCTGGAAAGCCAGTTCTTTGCTTTATTGATGAAGTCCTTCGAGGAACGAATACAGTGGAGCGTATTGCGGCTTCATCAGAAATCCTTAGCAGTATATCTAATCACAGGGCATTGTGTTTTGCAGCTACACATGATGTGGAATTAACGACGATGTTGAATATGTCCTATGATAATTATCATTTTCAGGAGGAGGTCGCAGACAGGAATGTGTTATTTAACTTCCGGTTATTTAAGGGACCGGCAACCACAAGGAATGCAATTAAGCTTCTAGATATGATTGGATATGATGCTGCAATTATTGCGGGGGCAGAAAAGAAGGCTGGACATTTTCTTGACAAAGGAACCTGGGAATATTGATAATTAAAAAAAAGTATGATAAAATATGTTATTGTCTTTTAGATAGATTTTGGCTGCAGATTGCAGCAAGAATGGAGATGTGTATATGATTGGTTTAGTTGGTGCATTTTTCGGAGAGGTAATCTTCGAGACAGCGAAGTTTTTAGTGATGATTTTATTACTTGTCGCAGCGGTATGTATCGGTGGCAAGCTTCGTAAGAATTCAGATAAGAAGAAAGCTGAGAAGGCAGAGGAATCCATGTCAGAGCATGTGAATTCATAAGGTTTATTTAATTTTGAAGCAAGGCAGATGATATATTGGCTTTGAATGATATTAGCTGGATAGCAGCAATTTAGGAGGAAGAGAAAGTGCAGTACAGAGGCGTTAACGAGTTGAGAAGAATGTTCTTAGACTTCTTCGAAAGTAAGGAACATTTGAAAATGAAGAGCTTTTCGCTCGTTCCACACAATGATAACAGTTTATTGATTATTAATTCAGGTATGGCTCCATTAAAGCCATATTTTACAGGTCAGGAAATTCCACCAAGAAAGAGAGTGACAACCTGCCAGAAGTGTATTAGAACAGGTGATATCGAGAATGTAGGTAAGACTGCTAGACATGGTACATTTTTTGAGATGCTTGGTAATTTCTCATTTGGAGATTACTTTAAGACAGAGGCAATTCACTGGTCATGGGAATTCTTGACAGAAGTTGTAGGTCTTGACCCAGATCGTCTTTACCCATCTGTTTATGAAGATGATGATGAAGCATTTGAAATCTGGAATAAGGAAATTGGCATTGCACCTGAGAGAATTTTCCGCTTTGGTAAGGAAGATAATTTCTGGGAGCATGGTGCTGGTCCTTGTGGTCCATGTTCAGAGATTTATTATGACCGTGGAGAGAAGTACGGTTGTGGACAGCCTGGATGTACAGTAGGCTGTGAGTGCGATAGATACATGGAAATCTGGAACAATGTATTCACACAGTTTAATAACGATGGTAAGAACAATTATACGGAATTAGAGCAGAAGAATATTGATACGGGTATGGGATTAGAGAGACTGGCAGTTGTTGTGCAGGATGTTGATTCTATCTTTGACGTTGACACCTTACAGGCACTTCGCAATAAGGTGTGTGAGCTTGCAGGTGTTGAGTATCAGAAGGATGATAAGACAGATGTTTCTATTCGTGTCATCACAGACCATATTCGTTCCGTGACATTTATGGTTAGTGACGGAATTATGCCTTCCAATGAAGGTCGTGGTTATGTTCTTAGAAGATTATTAAGAAGAGCAGCAAGACATGGCAGACTCATCGGAATTCAGGGAAAATTCTTATCAAAGCTTTGTGAAACAGTCATTGAAGGTTCTAAGGATGGATATCCAGAATTAGAAGAAAAGAAGGCATTTATCTTTAAGGTAATTGATCAGGAAGAAGATAATTTTAATAAGACTATTGATCAGGGATTAAGCATTTTAGCTGAGATGGAAGAAGAACTTGCTAAGAATAACAGTAAGGTTCTGGCAGGAACAGATGCTTTCAAGTTATATGATACTTATGGATTCCCACTTGATTTAACAAAGGAAATCTTAGAAGAGAAAGAAATTACTGTTGATGAAGATGGATTCACTAAGGCGATGAACGAGCAGAGAGAGATGGCTCGTAAAGCTAGAAAGACAACGAATTATATGGGTGCAGATGCCACTGTATATGATGAAATTGATCCGGAAATCACAAGTGTATTTGTTGGTTATGACAAGCTTGTCAATGAATCAAAGATTACAGTCCTGACAACAGAAGAGGCAATTGTTGACGCATTGTCAGAAGGTGATCAGGGAACAGTTATTGTAGATGAGACAGCGTTCTATGCAACCATGGGTGGTCAGGAAGGCGATTGTGGTATTATAGAGACTGCTGAAGGGGAATTTAGAGTAGATTCAACTATTAAGCTCAAAGGCGGTAAGGTTGGACATGTTGGTACATGTACAAAGGGAATGTTAAAGTCAGGAGATGCTGCTAAGATGATGGTAGATGCTTCTAAGAGAGCAGATACCTGTAAGAATCATAGTGCAACACATCTTTTACAGAAAGCACTTCGTACAGTATTAGGAGATCATGTAGAACAGCAGGGTTCATTTGTAAATCCTGAAAGACTTCGTTTTGACTTTACACATTTCCAGAGTATGACTGCTGAGGAAATCGCCAAAGTAGAAGCGATTGTCAATGAGAAAATCGCAGAGGGAATTGCTGTGAATACAGACGTTATGACCATCGAGGAAGCGAAGAAGACTGGTGCTATGGCTCTGTTTGGCGAGAAGTATGACGAAAAGGTAAGAGTTGTATCTATGGGCGATTTCTCGAAGGAATTCTGTGGTGGTACACATGTTGCCAATACTTCAAATATCATGTTGTTTAAGATTCTTTCTGAGTCAGGTGTAGCAGCTGGTGTTCGTCGTATTGAAGCATTGACAGGAAATGGTGTGTTAAAGTATTATGCTGAGCTTGAAGCGGAGGTTGCAGAAGCAGCGAAAGCAGCTAAGTGTGAGACAGCACAGCTTGTTAAGAAGATCCATTCTATGAATGATGAACTGAAGACACTTTCCAGTGAGAATGAGAAATTAAAGGCTGAACTGGCCAATAACGCATTAGGTGATGTAACCAATGATGTCTGTGAAGTTAAGGGTGTGAAATTCCTTGCAACAAAGGTAGACAACGTAGATATGAATGAACTTCGTAACTTGGGAGATCAGCTAAAGAACCAGATTGGTTCTGGAGTTGTGCTGATTGTCAGCGCACAGGGAGATAAGGTGAACTTGATTGCCATGGCAACAGATGATGCGATTGCCAAGGGTGCACATGCAGGAAATCTAATCAAGTCGCTGGCATCACTTGTTGGTGGCGGTGGCGGTGGACGTCCGAATATGGCTCAGGCCGGCGGAAAGAATCCAGCTGGTATTGATGAATTACTGTCGAAGGCTTCTGAAGCACTTTCTGCACAGATACAGTAAGATTATGTTATGATTTTTATGAGAAAGAGATATTTCAGGCGGCTGCGAAGGTCGTGAATAGTAACTATTGGAAAATTTCTTCATAAAAATATAGAGTATGGGTTGACGAAATTATATTTTATGGTATAATACTTTTTGTGCGATTAGTAAATACCCTAAATATGTATTGCCCAGCACAATTTGCAACAGAAGGGTGGTCAGGAAGAGATATGTCAAATGTCATCGTTAAAGAAAACGAGTCTTTAGATAGCGCATTACGCAGATTCAAGAGAAACTGTGCTAAGGCGGGCATTCAGCAGGAAATTCGTAAGAGAGAACATTACGAAAAGCCAAGTGTAAGACGTAAGAAAAAGTCTGAAGCTGCTAGAAAACGCAAGTTTAATTAATTAAAATAAGCAAAAGTAACCGGTGTATTCCTAAGGAATATACCGGTTTTTTTCTGCATAGATTATATAAACTGCATTGCGGGTTTCAAATCGATGTCGGATGATTATACATTTCGTATGCCAATTGTGACGGCAATTGGTCATAAAGAGGTTCATATAGATAATTTCAGAAGCATTATAGAATATGACAGATGTGCAGTCAGTCTTACAACAAAGTGTGGGATAGTTCGTATTGAGGGAAGTAATCTTGAAATTATGTATTATGATCAGGAGGAAATTGCGGTCAAAGGAATCATT
>JAQUVV010000274.1 GCA_028693195.1 Lachnospira sp. | reverse complement strand
GTAATTCCTAAGTACTCTACACCCAGCTCTGCTGCGTGGCGCGTCATCTCATCAATGGTATTATATGCATGCCCACTTGCAATCGTATGCGTATGTGTATCTATTAAATATTTCATCGTTTATCCTCATGCTGCGACTGTATTTTAGGTTGCCCAATGTGAACAAACTCACATGCTGGCTCAAGTTTGTGCGCAGCTCAAACTCGAAATCGTTTATTTACTTCCTGTCACCACACAATTAGGTAATTTCAACGAAAGTCCACTTCTCTTATGATCCAATCCAAATGTGCGATCAGATAGATTATAATAAGAATATGAAATCTGGTTTGCTGCCTCTCCCAGCGTATCATCCCAGGAAAGATCTACATTATAATATTTCCCGTCAATGCATACAATATTCCATGCATGATTTCCACCGTTGGCGGTTCCTGAACAAAAATAACATGGAACATTCAACTTCTGCATAATATATTGAAACGCTCTGGCATATCCTGCACAAACTGTAGACTGATTTACCAATGCACTGTAAGCGCTCTGGTTCAATTCCGAAGAAGCATCATATACCGCAAGATTCTGTAGCTGCATATAGACTGATTTTTCTTTTTCAATATCATCTCCATACTGGGAAGCATTATTAATAATGGTACTCGCCGCATTTAAAAATGCTGTCTTACTCGTCTGAAATGTGTCCACTGTTACATTGAAGGACAGCATCACATTCACAACCGTTCCCTTTGACGTATAGCCATAGGTATATGCCGTGTCCAACCAGAAAAACTCAGGGTGATCACCAAATATTGCTTCCATTACATTTGCAATTCCAGTTTGGTCCAGCTGTCGGCATAATATCACTTCTTCCGTTCTAGAATCCACTGCCTCATAGACCTGATCATATACCAGCTTCTGATTATCCGTGAGCATAGCCCGATAAGGATAGATATTCTCTGGGAAATCATATTCTTGTGACGCAGAATTTCCGGCAGCAACGGTTTCCTCCACAACCTGACCGCTTCCTTTTACCGGCTGGTAATTCACCTTCATTCCACTGCTGTCCGCAACACTCTGTGCAGGTGATGTATCTACTTGTGCAACCGTAGGTAAAATCTCAGATACCGACGTAGTCATATCCTGATTTAGTTCATTATTTTGTTTAGAATAATCTCTCTGAGCTGCATTGTTTATAATTCCTGACATCTGCCTTCTAGCAATTGCCACACATATGACCAATGTTAATGCTATCAGAGACACTTTTAATAATCTCATTAAATGTTTCATAGATGTTATCATAACACCAAAATACTTCACTTGCAATTTCCACCTAAGCAATTTATACTAAAGAAGTGTGTCTGCTACTGTTCACACATATGAAGCTTTCCGTTTCTATTTTAGCTACTTTTAAGATATACAATGATTTTTTTGCATATGATAAAGATAAATAAATTTAAATGAGGTATGATATATTGACCATGAAGCACAGGCAACTCAAACAAATGCTGATATGCTTTCTATGTATTCTGCTTTCCTTTACATTTACCGTGCCATATCTGTCCTACGCTGTCACTCAGGACGAGTATGATTCGAACAATGCAGAGCTGGAAAGTCTTCGTGATCAGCAAAAGGAAATCAATCGCGGTATTGCTAATATTAATGAACAAATCAATTCTGTCGGCAATGAGATTTCTTCCATCAACGCCCAGATTCAAGAAAAACAGACTGAGATGGAAACCTTGCAGAACCAGATTGATGCTCTAAATATAGACATTCAGAATCAGTACGCTGCTATGAAGCTGCGTATCCAATATATGTATGAACATAATGACGAAGATACTCTTGAGCTTCTTCTATCTTCCAAATCTCTTTCAGAGATGCTTGTCCGTACAGAATATGTTGCAAAGATTTCTGACTATGATCGAAATATGCTGGAACGACTCAACACCATGATGATTACTCAGAACAATAACAAAGCACAGATGGAGACTGACTTAGCTCAGCTAACTACATTAAAATCTGAAGCTGAAGCTAAGGCTGCTAATCTGAATTCTCTTCTGGTTTCCGCTCAATCGCAATATCAGAGTAATGAAGAAGATATTAAAAAATCAGAGGCACTTGCACTTCAATATGAGCAAAAGCTGGAAGCTGAACGAATTGCCAGAGAACAGGCTGCGATTGAAGACTTAAAGAATCATTCAAGTGGTTCCTCAAGTTCAGGCATCAGCGGTTCTCCTATCGCGCATACTGCAACCGACCTTGCGATGCTTGCAGCAATCATTGAATGTGAAGCTGGAAATCAGCCATATGAAGGACTTCTTGCTGTGGGAAGTGTCGTTGTAAACCGTGTAAATAACCCCCGTTTTGATAACACAATTTCCGGGGTCATCTATGCGCCATATCAGTTCTCACCAGTTTCCAGTGGACGATTTTCCATTGTGCTGGCGCGTGGTGCTTCTGCTCGCTGCGTTCAGGCTGCTCAAGAAGTTTTAGATGGTAAGATTAATATCAATGCACTATATTTCCATGTTTATAACAGTGCTGTCGATTTTGGAGGTACTGTGATTGGAGATCATGTATTCTATTAGTTCTGATCTTGTAACTGTTCAGCACCAATGTATTTAATAAAGGAAATAATTTTGACAACTTGGGAACTCATGAACATCTGAATTCTAATAATGTCTGCACAAATATGAGGGAGGATTTACTACAATGAAAAAAGCAACAAAAGCATCAGAGAATTGTTACTATAAAGCACGTTATGCTGCCGCTCAGAGTGATACAGCATATGAGAGTCGAGAAAACGCATCCGAGAAGCTTGGAATTGACCGTACCCGTCTTGCGCGAATTGAACTTGGAAATGTTATTCCATATCCAGATGAGGTTCTTGCCATGGCAGACGCCTACCACTCTCCTGAACTGTGTTACAACCACTGTGCTAACGACTGTCCAATTGGACAGCGCACGATGACGCAGGTTGAAGTCAGTTCCTTTGACCGTCTATCTCTCAAAGTTCTAGGTTCATTGAATGATATTGACGCTTTAAAGGAATCCATTATTAATATTTCTCAAGATGGCAAAGTTGATCCCGAAGAACGCGAAGAATTCCAGAATATCTTGGATTCCCTGGATAAAATTTCCACTAATGCAAAAGCACTGCAGTTGTGGGCTATGAAGAATATTGAATACTAAATCAGGGTTTATCTTACTTTGTATAAGGTCACAGATTATGTATTACGCCAACACAGGCACGCTTTGGCTACACCTCGCTCGTTGCGTTACATAAGCGACCAAACGACGGTCGCTAAGTAAATGGCGAACGAAGTTCGCCTTGGGCTCGACTAGTACCTGCTTATGGCATAACACATAATCTGCCACATATACATAAAGCAAGATTGCACAAAAAGCGCGACTATCGCAACG
>JAQUVV010000273.1 GCA_028693195.1 Lachnospira sp. | reverse complement strand
AGGAAGTAAAGCTCATCTGCCACATATACGATTTGCTCCTTTACCTCTGGATTCTCATATACGTTTTTCCCATCGTAGAATACAATTCCCTCATTTGCTTTATAAACGCCTGTCAGCACTCTTAAAAATGTAGATTTTCCTGCACCATTGGAACCAACCATTCCATAGATACATCCATCTTCAATATTACAGGTCACATGATCCAACGCTGTAAATTGTTCAAAATGCTTTGTTACATTCTCTGCATTAATCATTGAATACCCCTCTCTGCTTTTTCATAAATTCTGTTATTCTTGTCATATTCATTCTCATTATCTTAATCTTTTCACTTATTTTTCCGTATTACTCTCATAAACCTCATCTATCGCTCTAGAAATCTCATCCCTTGTAACTCCTGCTAATAAAAGTTCCCTTACAATCTCCTGAAGTGCATCCAGCTTTCCTCTCGATTTCTGGCTGACAACCTCAGCTGCATATTCAGATATAAATGAACCCTTGCCTGGTACGGTCACAGTCACATGTCTGCGTTCCAGCTCAGTATATGCTTTCTGTATGGTATTGGGATTCACGCCCAGGCTGACCGAAGTACTTCGAACCGATGGCATCTTATCTCCCTCTTTTAATAGACCTGTCAGGATTTGATCTTCTACCTGCTTGATAATCTGTTCGTAGACCGGTATCCGAGACATCACATCAATTGTAAACAATAGTAGACCTCCTTATTTGTATTAACTGTATTAGTTGTATTAGTACAGTTCATATTGATATGATATGCTATGTAAAATGATTTGTCAAGAGTTTTTATAAATTAACGCGTTTGCAATGAGCCATGCAGCTATCTTTTTATGTATAGGGCGAAGCCCGTGATTGAGATAGAACGTAGTTCTATCGAAAGAGCGCGCATGGCGAAATGAAGATACGGCATGAAAAGTCACAGTGTATGTATTACACCAACACAGGCACGCTTTCGCTACACCTCGCTCGTTGCGTTACATAAGCTGATAAAGAACATCAGCTAAGTAAATGGCGAACGAAGTTCGCCTTGGGCTCGACTAGTACCTGCTTATGGCATAACACACACTCTGCGACATCCATGTAAAGCAAGATTATACGAAAAACATATATAAATTAGAAATATAAGTAGCAGAGAAGAACAGGGGGAGAATCAGCAAAATGCTGATTCTCCCCCTGTCGTCACTACATATATTCGAAGTTAGTAGATTTCTTGCTATGTATAAATTGAGAACTCGAGAGTGAATGCTGTTTTTTGATGACTTTTGGCCTGTGGAAGGGAGACCCATGAAATCATGGAAGCCTTTGCTGAACATAATTTCAGTATTAAGGGGCTCACTGGAATGATTAGGACAACGGAATCAAAAAATAGTGTTCACTCTCGGGTTCTTATATTCACTCATAAATCTATTAACTTAGAATTTCGCCTTTCTTTATAGCCCCAGTGCAGCCGCAATTCCTTCTGCATCCGCTCTTGCCAATGCATCCAGCTTTGCATCTGTACATAGAAAATTACGATAATCACTTTCATTGCTTAAAAATGCATGTTCCACAATAATTGTTGGGATTCCTGCATTCGTTCCTCTGTATATAAGTCCGTAATAATCTGCTGGTGAACCATCTGGATATGTTTCGCCTACTGTTGTCGGGCGCTGCAATATTCCCTCTGTATTCTCCACATTAAAATCATTAGCAATTAGAAGTCCCAGTCCGTTCAACTTTGACAGAATGGACTTTGCCAACAAACGCTCTGTATCGTAAAGACTACTTACCTTCGCATTAGATGGCTGATAGCGGCTACAGCTCATCAGCACCATGCTGCCAGTGGAATTCACTTCGTCCTGACTTCTGCTGTTCACATGAACTGATATAAAGTAATCTGCATTATTGGAAGCTGCATAATTCATACGTTCGCCTAAGCCCATATTTACATCAGATGAGCGGGTAAGAATTACTTGAACATTGTTATACTGCTCCAGATAGCTTTTCAAACTTGATGCGATTCTTGCATTCAGATTCTTCTCCATAACAAGATTTCCGTCATAAGTTTCTTTGGTTCCCTCTTCAGAACCACCGTGACCTGGATCAATGCATATAATTACAGGTCTCGCAGGTTCTGGCTCTGGTTCTGCCACAGGTTCCGAATTTCCTGCATTCTCATTTCCAGAATTATATACTTGCTCTTCTATTTCCGTTGTCTGCTCCACTGTTGCAGTCTGACTCTCAACTGCTGTTTCTGCTGACATCTCTGTCTGTCCTGCCTTAGAATTACCACATGCAGACATCGATACTAAAATAATAGCAATCATCAGAGAACTCATAAAATATGTACATACACGTTTCATACTTCAAGCCTCTTCCTTCTTCTCTGCCTTCCGTAAAATCAATAAGCAGAGAATCATTCCTACCACAATCGAACCATAATCCGCAACAGACTGTGCATAGATTACGCCGTCCATTTTAAAGACTGCATTTAGAGCATAAATTAAAGGAATAAACATTAAGCCCTGACGACATATAGTCAGGATCAGAGAAGGAATTGCTTTTCCCATTCCCTGAATAGTATTGATTGCCAGGAATAAAAGTCCGATTACTGGGCCTGACAACTGCAATGCCATAACCATCTTCGTTCCAATCTCAATTACCTCTGCATCATTAATGAATGCCTGGATAATAAATGTTTTCGTAAAGAAGATCACGACTGTTAAAATCGTTCCCATAATTATCGCACACATTCCTGTAAACTTAAAAATCTTATTCAGTCTCTTATAATTCTTTGCGCCATAATTATAGCCAATCAACGGCTGAATTCCTGCACAAAGACCTATCTGAAGCAATACAACCAGCATGTTTGTCTTTAAGGCAACACCCATTGCAGCAACTGGTGTATCTCCATACTGAATCAGTGCATTATTAAGTACAATATTAGCGACACTCATTAGGATATTATTCAAAGATGCCGGAATACCAATCTTTACCACATCCACAACAATTCCATCGCCCATTGTAAAAAACTTTGGACTAATAGAAAGAATAGATTTCTTTCTCAAGAAAAATACCACATAAAATGCACATGCTGCCATATTTCCGATTACTGTTGCGAGCGCTGCTCCGGACACACCCATGCCCATCCACAAAATCATAATTGGGTCTAACACAATATCCGTTACTGTTCCAATCATATTACCAATCATAGATTCCTTCGCAGCACCTTCACCACGCAGAATATTACCAAATGCAGTACCAAACATAATGAATGGACCGCCAATGGCAATAATTGTCAGGTAATCTCTGGCAAATCCAATGGTTGCATCTGACGCGCCAATGAGTCTTAATATCTGATTCATTCCACATAAGTACAGAACCAGCATAATTACTCCAAGTCCAAGAGACCCATAGCAGCAGAATGCACAGATTTTCTTTGCA
>JAQUVV010000272.1 GCA_028693195.1 Lachnospira sp. | reverse complement strand
TAAATTAAAAAAATACGCAGAATATCAGGAACTGGTAATCGCTGGAGAATACTCTGATGAAGGAAAATCGGGTAAGAGTGTAGAGGGAAGACCACAGTTTATGCAAATGCTTCGGGATATTGAAGATGGCAAAGATAAGGTCGATTTTGTACTTGTATTCAAACTGTCTCGTTTCGGAAGAAATGCAGCAGATGTACTTAGTTCCTTACAGAGAATGCAGGACTTCGGTGTGAATCTTATCTGCGTAGAGGATGGAATCGACAGTTCAAAGGATGCAGGGAAGCTGATGATTTCGGTATTATCAGCAGTTGCGGAAATTGAACGAGAAAATATCCTCGTTCAGACCATGGAAGGGCGCAAGCAGAAAGCCAGAGAGGGGAAGTGGAATGGCGGCTTTGCTCCTTATGGGTATAAGTTGGAAAATGGAGAACTAATGATTGCAGAAGATGAAGCAGATATTATCCGTCTGATTTATGATAAATATATCAACACGACAATGGGAATCAATGCAATCGCAGCTTATATGAACCAGAACGGATATCGCAAAAAGAAGCGTCAGAACAATACATTAGATACCTTTGCATCTTCATTTATTAAAGGGGTATTGGACAACCCTTTTTATTGTGGCAAGCTGGCATTTGGCAGAAGGAAGAATGAAAAGGTAGCTGGAACTAGAAATGATTATCATGTGGTGAAACAGGATTCTTACATGTTAAATGATGGGATTCATGAAGCTATTATTTCAGAGGAAGATTGGAATCTTGCAAAGAATAAGCGCGATAAAACCAGCGTCAGTCATGAAAAGGTGCATAGCCTCGACCATGAACATATTTTATCAGGTATTATAAAATGCCCAGTCTGTGGAAGTGGTATGTATGGTAATGTGAACCGTAAAAAGCGGAAAGATGGAACACTTTATAAGGACTATTTCTATTATGCCTGCAAGCATAGAACCTATGTCGATGGACATCATTGCACCTATCGCAAGCAATGGGGTGAAGACAGAGTAAATGATGCAGTGGCGGAGGTTATCCGCAAATTGGTGCGCAATCCTAAATTTGAACAAGAAATAAAACGCAAAATCGGAAAAAGTATTGACACAAAGGAACTGGATAAAGAACTTGAAAATATGCGTAAGCAGATGAAACAGCTCGTAGGTTCGAAAAATAAGCTTGCAGACCAGATTGATAGTCTGGATATCCTAGATAAGCATTACGATAGAAAATATCAGGATATGCAGGATCGAATGGACAAGTTCTATGATGAGATCAGTGCATTAGAAGATGCAATTTCAGAAGTAGAAGACAGAATGCTAAATATCCGTCAGCAGAAAATATCTGGTGATAATGTCTATGAATTCCTACTCTTATTTGATAAACTATATGATAGATTTACGGATGCGGAGAAGAAGGAATTCCTAAAGAGCTTTGTGGAACAGGTTGATTTATATGAAAAAGAACAGCCAGACGGAAGATTCTTAAAGCACATCAAGTTCCGTTTTCCTGTATTTTATGATGGAATCGAAACGGAGGAACTTTGTTGGGACAATGAAAGTACCGTTGAGAGTGTGATACTACTACATCGGAAAAATATCTAAGAGTCCTTGATTTTAGGCACTTTGAGAGGTTTTTTCAGTTTTCACAAAGTGACCGAAAAGGGAAGAAAAAAGCAATTTCTGACGGTGTGAACGTGTCAGTGGTTCTTGATATGGTGTCCGGGAACACATCTAAGTAAGGTTAACATTTTTACTATTTTTTCATTATTCAACTAAATAAGAACATGTCGTGAGACCGTTCATTTTCAGGCTAAATTGAGAATGGGCGGTCTCTTTTTGTTTTCAGAAATTTATTTTAGAAAGGATGTGGTTCCGGATATGGGTGCAAAAATGCAGGAGTATTCTTCTTCGCAAGAAGAGATTGTGACAGAAGGCAAAACGAATACACAGGTGGATGAAATCAAGAATTTAAAGCTAAATCAGCTTATAAATTTCAAAGATCATCCGTTTAAGGTAGAGACAAATACTGAGTTATTCGAATTAATGCAAAGTATAGAAAAGGATGGAGTGCTTGTTCCATTACTAGCTAGACCTGGGCACTTGCCAAGAGTCAGAATCTATACTATGGAGCAAGTTTCGAATGGTCATATGCAGGGAATGCTTGTTACAATGCGGCATCTGTAAGTAAGTATACTGTTACTGGAGTAAAGAATCATTATATCTATATTTCAAGAAAGAAGTATTCCGTAAGTGTCAGCGCAGGAACAGGAATCAACAGTGTATCAGGTGGCGGGAGTTATTATTATGGAGCCAATTGTACCGTTGACGCAGTAGTGAAAACCGGATACACATGGAAGAACTGGACTGGAACATATACGTCCACCAGCAAAAACTATACCTTTTCTGTAATAGGAAATGTTTCGTTGACAGCTAATGCAGAGGCGAACACCTATTATATTGTGTTTCATCCAAATGGTGGTAGTGGTTCAATGACTACATTGACTTGTAAGTATGACCAGACGTACACACTGCCAGCAATGAGCTTTACTTATCCGTCCCATCCTTCTAAGTACCTTGGATGGAATACAGATGCCAATTCCTATTATGCGACCTATGCAGAAAAACAGCAGATTCGTAATCTTACCAGTGTAAATGGATACACCTTTCACTTCTATGCTATCTGGGATTATGCACCTGATCTAACTTGCGCAGATCGATATTTTACCTTGTATGAAGCGCAGACAGGAGTGATTACTGAGGCAGAGTTGCTACAGACTGTAACATCAACAGACCGAGAAGATGGAACAACTCAGATTCGGGTTAAGAATTATACTATCAACACTTTTAAAGACTTAACTGCTTCTAGTGTGATTACGATAACGTATACCACGACTGACAGTAGAAATAATACAACGGAAAAGCAGGCAAAGGTTACGATTGTAGATACAGGTACAACCAAAGAAGGTCCGATGGATTTTGATGGTAAGAAGCAGTATGTAAGATTTATTGCGGCCGATTATTATCAGAAAGATTATACCTTTGGGGGATTGGAGGCAACATCTAAGTGGAGAAGTGATGTGACCTATCGAAATACTTTGACTGCGGCAATGAATAATGTGAAAGGGGAAGATGGGAATTGGTCACATGTAGTGAAGAGCTATGAATTTTCTACGGAAGATATTGAGCAGGTGAAGCAGTATGTTAGCGATAATGGGATCGGAAATTCAATTAGAGAATAGGTTGATGTTATCGAATATAGCATTATGTAATTATTAGTGAATATATTTTTTGTAATTAATCTTGTAGATATCATTTGTCATGACAAATTTTTCGTAAGCGCTACATAAAATAGCGTATTGCTTTTTCTGAATTTTTCATTCTTTGAAAAATTCAGACATTATCATTATTCAAGCTACAGGATTTCTGCATTGCTTCTGACCATGGCATCAGATTCTC
>JAQUVV010000271.1 GCA_028693195.1 Lachnospira sp. | reverse complement strand
GTTGAGAATCTTTATGAGACCAAGGAATTTGCAAATTTATGTAAGACATTTTACGATTGGAACCAAAAGGGATATACCAATAAAGACATTCAGACGCAGACAGATTCATTCCCTGTATTAACAAGAAATGATGCAGCATTCTGTACAATGGGACAGGTGGATTTTAACACAGCATATTATCAGACAACAGCATGTGGAAAAGAAATGGGTGTAGTCGCACTAGGAGAGCCACTTGCAAGAACATATAATAATGTTGCTTATACAGTGATGTCTAATACAGATCATGCAGAAGCATGTATGAAATTCTTAAATCTTTGGTTTTCTGATAAAGAATTAGGAACATTAATCAGTTATGGTATTGAAGGTCAGCATTACACCTTGGATGCCAATGGAATGGGTGCTTATTTAGATGGTCAGGATGCAAAATCATGTACATATCATTTGGGATCTAATTTATCAAACATCAATCGTATTCTTTGGAAAACAGAAAATCCAAAGTATGCAGAACTACTTGTAGATAGTAATAAAAATGCAAAGAAATCAGTTGCCCTTGGATTTGCATTTGATACATCTAATGTAACCAATGAAATTACACAGCTAGACAATGTTCGCAGTAAATATGAGAACGGTTTAGAGTGTGGAACATTAGATCCTGATGCAAATATTTCTAAATTTGTTCAAGAATTAAAAGCCGCAGGACTTGATAAGGTTATAGCAGAAAAACAAAGACAGCTTGAGGAATTTTTGAAAAAATAATTGAAACTTCTAGTAGTAGAAATGAAGAGGCGCTCAGAGCAGTTAAACTGAAAGGCGCCTCTTTTTAAAATTAGGAAGGGATTAAAGCAATGAAAGAAAAAATAAAAAAGAAATCATTTGTACAACAATTAAAGAAATATTTACCATTCTACTTAATGGCTTTGCCAGCCTGTATCTATTTCTTTATTAACAATTATATTCCCATGAGTGGCTTGATTCTCGCTTTTGAAAAATATACTGTAAAGGGCGGTATCTTTGGAAGCAAGAAGATTGGTTTAGACAATTTTAAATTTTTATTTAAGAGCAGTGATGCGTGGCTTATGACAAGAAATACCTTGGTATACAATTTGGCGTTCATTATATTAGGAACAAGTCTTGCGATATTTGTTGCATATATTTTACATGAATTAAAGAGCAAAATGTCTCGAAAAATCTATCAGACCTTAATTTTGTTTCCAAGTTTATTATCAATCATTATTATTTCTTACTTAGCCAATTCATTACTTTCAGGAGATACTGGTTTTATTAACAATAATATCTTGGTTCCGCTTGGCTTAGAGCCTGTCTCATTTTATAGTGAGGCAAAATGGTGGCCATTTATTTTGATATTTGTTCATTTATGGCAGATGACTGGAACAAGCTGTATTCTGTATCTTGCAAATATGTCTGCCATTGATCCAGGATTATATGAAGCAGCAAGCTTGGATGGGGCAGGCCGTTGGAAAAGATTTCAGCATATTACCTTGCCATGTTTAATGCCTACGATTATTACATTAACGATTCTTGCAGTGGGGAAAATATTTAATTCAGATTTCGGGTTGTTTTATCAGGTTCCAATGAATAGTGGAGCACTGGTAAATGTAACACAGACAATTGATACTTATGTATATAGAGGCTTGATGAACACAGCTAATATTGGAATGTCTGCAGCGGCATGTTTATATCAGTCAGTAGTTGGATTTATATTGGTAATTACGACAAATAAAATTGTTAAGAAATTAAGCAAAGAAAATGCAATGTTCTAGAGGAGGAAAAAATGGTAAAAAGAGATAAAGCGTTTCAGATTTTTGCACATATATTTATGATTTTTTTGGCAATACTTGTTGTTTTGCCAGTGGCAATATTGATCATGGCATCCATATCTTCAGAGTCCGATATATTGAAGTACGGATATTCTTTAATTCCAAAGCATCTTGATTTTACATCCTATAAATTTATCTTTGGAGAAGGAAGTATATTCCGCTCGTATTTTGTTACAATTTTTGTAACACTGGTAGGAACAGTTACGAGTGTTGTGATAACCACAATGGTTTCCTACACATTAACAGTTCCAGGACTTCCTGGGAAAAAAATTATCAGCTTTTATATTTTGTTTACAATGCTGTTTTCTGGTGGCTTGATTCCAACTTATATGATGTGGTGTAATATTTTCCATATTAAGAATACAATATGGGCCTTAATTGTTCCATCCATGTTATGCAGTGCTTTTCAGATAATGATTACAAGAACATATTTCAGTTCCAATATTCCGAAAGAAATATTAGAGAGTGCCAGAATTGATGGAATGAATGAATTTGGAATTTTCTTTAAAATGGTTCTTCCATTAAGTAAGCCAATTATTGCAACGATTGGTTTTATGCAGGCATTAGCTTATTGGAATGACTGGAAAAATAGTTTATACTATATTACAGATAAGAAACTGGTAGGAATTCAGGCATTGTTAAACAATATGCTGACAAATGTACAGTATCTTGCACAATCAATGGATGCTTCCAGCGTCTCGACGGATGCAGTAAATGTACCAACACTTGGTATTCGTATGGCAATTGCAGTTGTTGGCATGATACCAATGATTATATTATATCCGTTTTTTCAGAAACATTATATGAAGGGACTTACAATTGGGGCAGTAAAGGGCTAATGAATGTAAGTGAAGGTGTATGGATGATGAAAAGAGATATATCACTAAAGAAATGGTTAATAAGATATTGGCTTGGAATATCTGCTATTCTTGTAGTGGTATATTTCATAGCACAGTCCTATACGCTGATGTTATTGACAAACAGGGCTGAGGAAAGTATTCAGAAAAGTATATCCATTGCTTCAAATGGAATAGAAGATTCATTGGAAATTGTTGACAGTTTTATCTTTGAGGCACTTTACAGTAGTACAACCCAGTCGACTTCACAGTTGTATAACGCCTTAGAAAATGAAACAGAACCAGTTGCATTGGCAGAAGTACGTAGTACAGTGGTATCTTCACTGAGGAGTATTGTTACGTGGTCAGATATGATTGATTTTATCATGTTATATACAGATCGTAGTGATGAATCTACATGGATAGAGACAGGGACTGTAGATAGCTATTTGTCTCGCAGAGAGGTAAAGGAATATCTTTTAGATAAAATTAAAAATGATGAAGTAAAACAATTGGAACGATATATGATATGCAATGGAAAACAAGATAATTACATGGTGCGATTAATTAAGATTAAAGGAAGTTATCTAGTGGTCGGGGTTTCGCAACGGGAAATTTTGTCGTCATTACAAAAATCATCATACAATCTTGATAGTATTTCATTTGCGGCGGATCAAACAGGGAGTGTGATTTATGCAACAGAAAAAATTGCAAGTAACGTTCAAAAGGATAATGAAGGTAAATACGTGAAAATAGACAAAGCTAAATATTTGCAGA
>JAQUVV010000270.1 GCA_028693195.1 Lachnospira sp. | reverse complement strand
GCAGTTACACTTCATAATATTCCGGAAGGTATGGCGGTCGGTGTGGTTTATGCTGGATAGAAAGCAGGGAATGCAGGAATTACAGTTATAGGAGCACTGGCATTGTCGATTGGAATTGCCATTCAGAATTTTCCAGAAGGGGCAATTATTTCGTTACCATTACGAGCAAATGGAGAGTCAAAGGGGAAAGCATTGCTTTATGGAATCTTGTCGGGTGCAGTAGAACCAATCGCAGCAGTACTTACCATTATGGCATCCAGCTTTATTATCCCAGCACTTCCATATCTCTTAAGCTTTGCAGCAGGAGCCATGATCTATGTGGTGGTAGAGGAATTGATTCCAGAAATGTCAGAGGGGACACATACAGACATTGGAACGGTTCTTTTTGCATTTGGCTTTACAGTCATGATGGCGTTAGACGTTGCACTTGGTTAAAATAAGAAAAATATGTAAATATATAACGGAGCGATTCTATGATAGAGTCGCTCCATTTTTGCGCCTGTGTAAGCTGTATGACGGTTGGGATATCCTTATCAATAAAACTTGAATTAAATGATTTCACAATCATTTAATTCAACAGTGTAATCCCAGCCGTTAGATATCCTGCGAATGTGACCCAAATAAGATATGGGATTAGTAGACACGCTGCCGTTTTGTTAATCTTATAGAATTCTCGTATGGTTAGAAAGATTAATGTCCACAGAAGTAAGATTGCAATAAATGCAGTAAAGTACCACTTCAAACTAAAAAAGATGAATGACCAGAGAAAATTTACGGCTAGTTGGGCAACATAATACTTTAAGGCATTTTTAATATCATGTTCTGATGCATCGGATGTGTAGATAAGGTAAGATGCATATCCCATAAGTATGTACAGAATGGTCCAGACGATGGGAAAAATCCATCCTGGTGGTGACAGAGGTGGTTGAATGACGGACCCAAAGTCTTTCATTCCACCCATGGTAAGTAGACCAGCAATGATTCCTGCACCAAGAGGAATTGCGATGCTGATAATGAGTGTTGCGATTTTTTTATTCACGGAAACCTCCATGCTATATTCATATTGTAATATATGTTAATTTGGAGATGCGTATGAGAGAAATTGAGTGCGAAAAATCCCTCGGAGACATCATGTCCAGAACGGACAGCATATTATATGTAGAAATCTATTATGCTATGATTGAAAATGAAAGAAAATGATAGATAATAAAAGAAAATGCTTGATTAATATAAAGTAAAGTTGTATGCTATGTATAGATTAAGAATGAAAGCTGGCTGAACATTGTGAAATCTAACCATAGAGATGTGCTATATATGAGAACATCTATCAAGTGATAATTATGGAAGATTTCTTAAAAAAAGCAGAAAGTAATGAGCAGATTGTAATTTATAAAATGAAAGGAGATGAATACAGGAATGCTTGCAGAGGAACGGTTTCGGAAAATACTTACCATATTGCAGACGAAGAATAGCGCAACACTGGCAGAACTGGTTCAGGCGTTGGATTCATCGGAGGCGACCATTCGTAGAGATTTAACGGAACTAGATGCACAGGGACTTTTAACAAAGGTCAGAGGTGGTGCGGTATTAAAGAAGGATTCGTATTTTACAAAGGATCAAGATGTTGCAGTCAGAATGACTGTAAATCCTGGAGAGAAGGCAAAGATTGCAAGTTATGCAGCATCATTATTACAGCCAGATGATTTTGTTTATATTGATGCTGGTACAACAACAGATATGATGATTGATTTTATCACTCAGAAGAATGTAACATTTGTAACTAATGCAATTGGACATGCGAAGAAGCTGACTCAGAAGGGATATGATGTATATATTCTTGGTGGAAAGTTTAAACTTTCAACAGAGGCAATTGTTGGTGCAGAAGCATTTGAATCCCTAAAAAAGTATAATTTTACCAAGGGGTTCTGGGGAGTGAATGGAATGAATCCGGTCAATGGTTATACAACACCGGATGCTGGTGAAGCGGCGATTAAGCGGGAGGCTATGAAGCATTGCAAAGAACCTTTTATCCTTGCAGACCAGAGTAAGTTTTCTATGATTTCCAGTGTAACTTTTGCAGATTTTACATCAGCAATGATTATTACGGATGGAGCCAGTGAAGAGTTGATGAAAGAGTATGAGAATATTATTCTTGCATAGCAAAGTATACTGAGAAAGTAATGAAAATACAAAAAGGAGGTTGATGTCATGATTTATACGGTAACATTTAATCCATCACTGGACTATATTGTATCCGTGAAGGATTTTCAGACAGGAATTGTCAATCGAACAAGCTCGGAGCTAATATTTCCCGGTGGAAAGGGAATTAATGTTTCAATTGTTCTTGGAAATCTAGGCTTTGATTCGACAGCACTTGGATTTATGGCTGGATTTACTGGCAATGAAATTATAAAACGTCTGGAGAATATGGATGTTCATCATGATTTTATTGTGGTAGAAGAAGGCTTATCCAGAATAAATGTGAAGATTCGGTCTGAAGAGGAGTCGGAAATTAATGGACAAGGGCCGGTCATTACACAGATGGATATCAAGAAGCTCTATGAAAAACTGGATTCACTGAATCAAGGAGATGTTCTTGTGCTAGCTGGCAGTATTCCTGATGTAATGCCACAGTCTATGTACATGGATATTATGAAACATTTGCAGCATAAGAATATTCGAATTGTTGTAGATGCAACAAAATCATTGCTGATGAATGTCATTCCATATCATCCATTTCTTGTGAAGCCCAATAATCATGAGTTGGGAGAAATGTTTGGCGTAGAGATTACGGATAAGAAGGATGTTGTTACCTATGCAAAGAAGTTAAAGGACATGGGGGCAGAAAATGTACTGATTTCTATGGCAGGTGATGGCGCAGTTCTTGTGGCTGCAGATGGTCATGTATATGAAGCAGAAGCGCCTAAGGGAAAAGTAGTGAATTCTGTTGGTGCAGGAGATTCCATGGTGGCAGGCTTCATATCAGGATTCTTACAAACGCAGGATTATAAGTATGCATTTCAATGTGGACTATGTACAGGAAGTGCCAGCGCATTTTCTGAGAATCTTGCCACAAAGGGTGAAGTGGAAAGTCTGATGAGTTTTCAGGAGATTCATACCTGGGAGTAAAATCAAAAACTTATGATCACATAGTTTATTGTTTGAAATATCAATAAATCGTTAATAATTGCATTTTGTATTAGAATGGAGGATAGTGTGAAAGAAAGTAGAGGACAGCCAATAAATGGCGCACTTAATTAAGCTGTCATAAGTGACAACTTTTGAAAGAGTGAATTATTAATGATAATTACGAAGCTATTGGTTCTTGAGGTGGCGTATATAAACCTTCACGTTCGAGTAACTTCATAGCTTGTTTGATAGCCTTAGCTTTTTGCTTTTCAACAAGAGTTTCTGGCATATCAATTTTGTATAAATCGCTTGGATTCCATTCTTCTCCAG
>JAQUVV010000031.1 GCA_028693195.1 Lachnospira sp. | reverse complement strand
GGTTTGCAAAATATTATTATAGATATCAAGATACAGATGAGATATTTCAATATGGAGATAAATTACCAGCATTTGATTATGGGTATCAAATGTGGCAATATAAAAGCAAAGGTAGTGTTCCAGGAATTTCGGGATATGTAGATATGAATATCGCATTCTTTTCGTATTCAGGGTTTAAAGTAGATAGTAAGGAAGCAGAAATTACAGTGCCTAAAGAAACAATTACTGCTGTTGCTGGTGTAAAATCAACAGAACCTAATATTCATGATGGCGTAAAAGCTATAAATTCCATAGGATATGAGATGGAATATAATACTTATATTTATAATAGTAATGGGGATAGCGTT
Organism: Lachnospira sp.; assembly: GCA_028693195.1. Lineage (GTDB taxonomy): Bacteria > Bacillota > Clostridia > Lachnospirales > Lachnospiraceae > Lachnospira. The sequence continues at coordinate 15,933 of JAQUVV010000031.1, read as the reverse complement.
GATGCGTCAACAGCATATGCAAATGCTGGAATATATAAAATCTCCTATTCATTCACTGATCCAAAGAATGGCATAATTCAAAAGGATATTACCCTTAACGTTGTAAGTCCTATTCAGTTAAATGCAACAAAGAAGTCATTTACGACACAGGAAGGAAAAAGTATTAATCTTCGAGAGGGATTGTCAGCGAAGGATGCGAATGGAAAAGATGCAACAGCTAGTGTGACTTATGTAATTACATTGAATGGAGTAGTAGTTGATGAGGCAACAGCAATGAATACAACAGGTCAATATAACGTGACTTATAGTTTGGTTGATTCTATGGGAGTGCAGAGTACATTAAAAGAAACGTCAACATTAATAGTAACACCAAAGGAAACACAAGCTTCAGAACAACCATCAAACGGGGAAGATATAAGTTCCAGTAGTTCTAGTACTGAGGGCAGTGCGAGTTCCCAAAGCAGTGAGAAAAATGTAAATAACGAATAATGGAATGTAAGAAAAAGCTACGACTCAGAAAGTGAGTTGTAGCTTTTTTAAAGAGTGCTAGAAAGAAATATCTGGATTGCAGTTTTTTGCTATATATCGTTGAAAAAACAAATGAAAGGTGCTAGTATACAATATTGGAAATTGGCAGATACATATGATTTACTTGGAGGAACTATGAATATTTTTGATAAGAATAAAAAAGAAATTAATGATGATAAGGATACAATTGAAGAATTGGAAATCATGGAGATAGAGGAAGTTGATGAGAATAGTGAAGACTCTAAAGATGAATTGGTAGAGGAAGATAAATTAGAAGTAAAACCATCAAGATGGAAACGATTTATTACGAAACGTAACGGAATCATTGCAGGAGTTGCGGCTGCTGTTTTAGTATGCACGGTCATTATCGTGGTTGTATGCACAAAGAAGAATTCAGTGGTTGTTGCTACGAATCAAACGACAGAAACCACTGAGACGAATAAAGCAACACAAGAAGCATCTACAGAAGAGAAGAAAGATCCATTGTTGCAGATGAAATTAGAGGCAATTGCAGATGAAACTTCAATTACAGCGAATGTTTTAGCGGAAGATGGTAGTCAGATTGAAGGACAAGAATTTGTTATTAATTTATTAGAGGGATCAGTGGAAGATAACAAGGATGTTGTTGATTACATAAAAAGTGAGAAAGATAAAGTAAATCAAGAGAAAACTGATGAAACGAAAACTACAGAGACAGCAACAACTACGCAGATAACGTCTACAGAGAATTCTTCTGACATTCCAGAGAAGCTAGTGGGGGCACAAGAGTATAAAGACGATGATATGGATGGAACGATTTATATTGGAAATCTTTCTACTGGAACATATACAGTAGCAGTACGTGCAAAGGAAGGATATGACGTACCTGATGCAGTGGAAACAAGCATTGTAAAATATGAGGTTATTGAAGATATTTTGGAACAAGTTGTTCAGCAGGATGAAGAAACTAGAAAAGAAGACCCTTCACAGAACAGAGAACCAACTGCTGGAGGAGAAACATCAACTATAGGAGGAACGACTGTAGGTAATAAAACTACCATAACAGTAACATATCCTAAGGTTGATCCAAATAACAATAGTAGTCTAGAATACTGCAGATACATATATACAGCTACAAAAGCACCTTGTGTGTTGTCAAATGATGAGATACAGAAATATGAAAAGGCAGATGCGGTTTCTATACAGCAGGATTCTGGAACAATGATAGTCAGCGGATATATCTTAGAAAAAGGATCAGCAACAGCGGAAAAAGGTACGGTAGATGTGATCACAAAGCTGATTGTGGAAAAGAAGGCAACTGTTTCAGAAAATATAACAAATAATTTGGGAACACCAGCAGGGACGAATGGTACGGCTGAAACAGAAGGCACAACAGGGGAGACTGATTCAACAACACAAGGAACAACTGAGGCACCAAAGCAATATGAAATATATAATTTAAACCCGGTTATGGAATCAAAAGAAATCGAAGTGTTTGATGGTTGGGTACAAGTAGGTGGAGAAGAATATTATTATGTGGAAGGAAATAGATATACAGGATGGCACTTGATTGATGGATTAAATTATTATTTTAATGAAGATGGTGTGTTAAGCTCTGATCTTGTTATTGATATATCTCAGTTTAATGGACCAATTGACTGGAATGCGGTAAAGGCAAGCGGAATAGATCGTGCAATTATTAGAGTTGGATATAGAGGATATGGAAGTGCAAAGCTTGTATATGATTCCCGCTTTTATGAGAATATGAGTGGTGCTACCGCAGCAGGCATTGAAGTGGGGGCTTATGTTGTTACTCAGGCAACAAATACTAGTGAGGCAGTAGCAGAAGCAAGTTTTATAATTGAGGCATGTAGCGGATATAATATTACGTTGCCACTTGCAATTGATGTGGAGTGGGCAGGAGCAGTAGATGAGTATGGAAATGTAATAGAAGAAGGAAGAGGGAATTTCATTTCAGTAGCTGAAAGGACAGAAGTAATCAATGCATTTGCAGCAACGGTTAGCGGAGCTGGTTATACACCAATGGTGTATGCAAACATGAATTGGATGAATAACTACATTAATGCATCAGCGTTAAGAGGTGATTGTCAGGTATGGGTTGCTCAGTATAATGGCGATGACTCTACTTGGTATCAAGGCAGATATAATATGTGGCAGTTTACAAGCAGTGGAGGCGTTAACGGTATTGGTGGATCTGTTGATGTTAGTGCATGGAAGAATTAGTGTTGAATTTTAAAGAAAATCAATAGAATAGATATCGAAGGACTCGCGGAATTTAAAAGTTCCGCGAGTTTTTTGAAAGATGGTATTGGAAGAGGGGGATTGGTCAGGGAATTAATGACGATTGGTAAAGATATGAAATTCAAACATCTACACAAAAAAATCAAAAAAATACTTGACATCTGCTCCACATAAGTGTAATATATGCAAGTACCGTTGCGGTGCATAAAGCATTGCTATTACAGAAGATAAGTGTTCTGTATGGTCTATGGCTCGTTGGTCAAGTGGTTAAGACGTCGCCCTCTCACGGCGAAGACAGGGGTTCGACTCCCCTACGAGCTATTCTGTATTTATATGTGACTGAGAAAGAGTGGGCAGGTATGTCCACTCTTTACTTTATGTTTAGGTAGATGCAGTGACAACTTAATAACAACTAAATAAGAAAGGCGATGAATGTATGGGCAAAAAAGAAAGCTATGAAGCAAAAACAGAACAGCTGATTCAGCCAATTATTGATGCAAACAACTTTGAATTATACGATGTTGAGTATGTCAAAGAAGGCAGTGATTATTACCTTAGAGTTTACATTGATAAAGAAGGAGGAATTACTGTTGAAGATTGCCAGCTTGTGAGCAGAGCATTTAACGAGATTCTCGACCGTGAGGACTACATTTCCGATCAGTACATTTTCGAGGTAAGTTCACCGGGGCTGTTAAGACCGCTCAAAAAAGAAAAAGATTATGTAAGAAGTATTGGTAAGATGATTGATGTGAAGCTTTATAAATCAGTCGATGGTCAAAAGGAATATACAGGTGTCCTTAAGGAATATGACGCAGACACAGTAACTCTTACAGTAAATGATGAAGATAAGAAGTTCGAAAAATCCAATCTGGCAATGATTAGATGGGCTTTTGTTGATTAAGAATATGTAACTGTTCAAAGGTACAACATAATAGTTACAAATGTTTCTATAAAAAGTATGCAATTTAAATACGTAAAGAAAGAAGGAGATACGCGATGAATAAGGAATTGATTTTAGCTTTAGATGCACTTGAGAAAGAGAACGGAATCAGCAAGGAAGTTATGCTGGATGCAATTGAGAAGTCTCTGATGGATGAGTATAAGGCACAGTTTAATACAACAGAGAATGGAAGAGTTGTTCTCGACAGAGTGACAGGCGATTTCCACATTTATTCAGATAGAACTGTTGTTGAGGAAGTGACAATCCCAGAAGACAGAGCAGATAATAATAAGAAGAATACAGAAAAGTATATTTCTGCAACAGAGATTTCATTAGAAGATGCTAGAAAGTTAAAGCCAGACTGTAATATCGGTGATGTGATTCCAGTGGAAATCAAGTCGGAGGAGTTCTCTAGAAGAGCTGCTAAGAATGCGAAAGGTACCATTGTTCAGAAGATTCGTGAAGAAGAAAAATCTGCAATCTATAATGAGTATCATTCAAAGGAAAAGGAAGTTATTACAGGTATTGTTCAGAGAATCGATGATAAGGGGAATGTGATTGTTGATATCGGAAGAACACAGACAACATTGAAGGTTTCAGATCAGGTTAAGGGTGAGACTTTCGAGCGTGGTGATAGAATTAAGTTATATGTAGTAGGTGTTTCAAACAAAGAAAAGCCAGGAACAGTTGTACGTGTTTCTAGAACATCTCCAGATCTTGTGAAGAGATTGTTTGAGGAAGAAGTAACAGAAATCAAAGATGGTGTTGTGGAAATCATGGGAATCGCAAGAGAAGCTGGTTCTAGAACAAAGATGTCTGTGAAAGCAAATGTTGCAAATGTAGATCCAGTTGGTGCATGTGTTGGTATTAATGGTGCAAGAGTAAAGGCAATTGTGAATGAACTTGGTAATGAGCAGATTGATATTATCGAATGGGATGAGAATCCAGCACAGTTGATTGTAAATGCATTAAGCCCAGCGAAGGTTGTATCAGCAGTTGCAGATGATGATGAAAGAAAAGCACAGATCGTGGTTTCCGAACAGCAGTTATCACTTGCTATCGGGAAGGCTGGACAGAATGTTCGTCTTGCAGCAAAGCTGACTGGATATGGAATTGATATTAAGAGTGAAGATCAGGTCGAGGATGAAGAATACGATGAATCAGAAGAATATGATGATTTCGATGATGAATTAGTAATTTCTGAGGATGATGATATGGAATCAGAAGACCTTGATACAGATGTAGAAGAATAAATATAAAAATAGTAGTCGGGAGTGATTGAGTTGAGTGCGACAAAAAAGATTCCACAAAGACAATGTGTTGGATGCAGAGAGATGAAGAATAAGAAGGATTTAATTCGAATCTTAAAGACGGAGTCTGAAGGCATCATTATAGACACGACAGGGAAGAAGAATGGCAGAGGCGCATATATCTGTCCGAATTCAGAGTGCCTGAAGAAAGCAGTACAGTCTAAAGGGCTTGAAAGGTCATTTAAATGTGCTGTAGAACAGGATGTATATGAAAACCTGAAAAAGGAGATGGAAAATCTTGAATAAAACAAAAGCATTATCCATGATTGGCATGGCACAGAAAGCTGGAAAAGTTGCCAGCGGTGAGTTCGCAACAGAGAAAGCAGTAAAAACAGGAAAAGCTGCATTAGTTATTGTGGCAGATGATTCGTCTGATAATACAAAGAAAATGTTTCCAAATATGTGCGAATATTATAAGAAACCTATATATTTCTTTAGTGATAAAGAAGAATTAGGGCATGCAATCGGGAAACAGTTTCGTGCGTCACTCGCAATCACAGATGAAGGCTTTAAGAATACAATAGAAAAGCATTTGAAACAGGGTTTGGAATAATCTAGGATTATTCGGGAAAGAGGTTAAATGGCAAGTATGAGAGTTCATGAATTAGCGAAAGAGTTGAATATATCAACCAAAGAGATTATAGATACATTAAGTAACGAAGCAAAGGCATATAAGCCAATGAGTGGCCTTGGTGAAAACGAGATTTCACAGATTAAGAAGAAGTATTCATCAGCAAAACCATCACAGGCAAAACCAGTACAGGCAAAGGAAGCTGCACCTAAGGCAAAAGCGCCAGCAAAAGTTGCATCTTCTTTAGATCTTCCAGTAAACAAGGTTCATACCAAGGAAGAAATCGAAAAGGCAGAAGCTGCTAAGGCAAATGCTGCAAAGATAAGTGCTGAAAAGGCTGCAGAAGCAGCAGAGAAGAAGCCACATAATATTTCTCAGGTTTATTTCCCTCAGAATAGTTCAGACCGTAGAAATGGGCAGTCTGGTCAGAGACGTCCAGAAGGAAACCGTAACGACAATGGTCAGGGAACAAGCCAGAATGGTTACCAGAATAGAAACAATAATGGTCAGAATGGCTACCAGAACAGAAATAACAATGGTCAGGGTGGAAGCCAGAATGGCTATCAGAACAGAAATAATAATGGTCAGAATGGCTACCAGAACAGAAACAACAACGGTCAGAATGGCTACCAGAATAGAAATAATGATGGTCAGGGCGGCTATCAGAACAGAAATAACAATGGTCAGGGCGGTTACCAGAATAGAAATAATGATGGTCAGGGTGGCTACCAGAACAGAAACGGCAATGGTCAGGGCGGCTATCAGAACAGAAACAGCAATGGTCAGGGCGGCTATCAGAACAGAAATAATAACGGTCAGGGTGGCTATCAGAATAGAAATAATGATGGTCAGGATGGCTACCAGAACAGAAATAATAAAGGTCAGGGCGGTTACCAGAACAGAAATAATAATGGTCAGGGTGGCTACCAGAATAGAAACAGCAATGGTCAGGGCGGTTATCAGAACAGAAACAGCAATGGTCAGGGTGGAAACCAGAATGGTTACCAGAACAGAAATAACAATGGTCAAGGCGGCTATAATAGAAATGGCAATGGTCAGGGTGGCTATAATAGAAATAATGATGGTCAGGGCGGTTATAATAGAAATAATGGTCAGGGTGGCGCATTTGGCGGTCAGAGAAGAAACAATGACAGACGTGATGTGACTCCAAAGGAAGATTTCATTGTAGCAAAACCAGATGCAAGAAAACCGGATGCACGCAAGGATAATCATAAGAATGATCGTCGTAAGGACAGTGATTCTAGAGAAAATATGAAATTCGCTAAGAGCGGACAGTTCAGAAAGCCTGAACCAAAGCCAGTGGAGAAGGAAGAGGATACAATTAAGACATTAATTCTTCCAGATACTCTTACAATTAAGGAACTTGCTGATAAGATGAAGGTTCAGCCATCAGCTATTGTAAAGAAGTTATTCCTTCAGGGCCAGGTTGTTACGATTAATCAGGAAATCGAATATGATACTGCAGAGGAAATTGCATTAGAGTTCAACTGTATCTGCGAACACGAAGTGAAGGTCGATGTAATCGCAGAACTGTTAAAGGAAGATGAAGAAGCAGAGGAAACAATGGTTTCAAGACCACCAGTTGTCTGCGTAATGGGACACGTTGATCATGGTAAGACATCACTTCTTGATGCAATCAGAGAAACACATGTGACTGCAAAAGAATCAGGTGGTATTACTCAGAAGATTGGTGCTTATCAGGTAGATGTCAATGGAAATCTTATTACATTCTTGGATACTCCTGGACATGAAGCATTTACTGCTATGCGTATGCGTGGTGCATTAGCTACTGATATTGCAATCTTAGTTGTTGCTGCGGATGATGGTGTTATGCCTCAGACAATCGAGGCTATCAATCATGCAAAGGCTGCCAATGTAGATATTATTGTTGCAGTTAATAAAATTGATAAGCCAAATGCGAATATCGAAAAGGTAAAGCAGGAATTAACAGAATATGAATTGATTCCAGAAGACTGGGGCGGTTCTACAATCTTCGTTCCTGTATCAGCACATACAAAAGAAGGTATTGACGAACTTCTTGAAATGGTATTGTTAACAGCCGAAGTTCATGAATTGAAAGCAAATCCAAACAGAACAGCAAGAGGTATTGTTATTGAGGCTCAGTTGGATAAGGGTCGTGGTCCAGTTGCATCAATTCTTGTTCAGAAGGGTACACTTCATGTTGGAGATAATGTTGCTGCAGGTGCTTGCTATGGTAAGATCAGAGCGATGATTGATGATCAGGGTAGAAGAGTGAAGACTGCAGGCCCATCAACTCCTGTTGAAATCCTTGGTTTAAATGATGTTCCGAATGCGGGTGAAATCATTGTTTCTACTGAAACAGATAAGGAAGCTAGAAGCTTTGCTGAAACATTTATCAGTGAAGGAAGAAAGAAGCTTCTTGATGATACAAAGCATAAGGTATCTCTGGATGCATTATTTGACCAGATTAAGGCTGGTAATGTGAAGGAATTAGGCATCATTATCAAGGCTGATGTTCAGGGTTCTGTAGAAGCAATTAAGCAGAGTCTTGTAAAGCTTTCTAACGAAGAAGTAGCTGTTAAGATTATCCATGGTGGTGTTGGTAATATTAATGAATCTGATGTGGTATTAGCATCTGCATCAAATGCAATCATTATCGGATTTAATGTAAAACCTGATAACCAGGCAAGAATCGTTGCTGAGAGAGAAAAGGTTGATTTAAGACTTTATAGCGTTATCTACAATGCAATCGAAGATGTAGAAGCTGCATTAAAGGGTATGCTCGAACCTATTTATGAAGAGCAGATTATTGGCCACGGAGAAATCCGCCAGATCTTTAAGGCATCAGGAATTGGTAATATTGCTGGTACTCTTGTTACGGAAGGTAGAATTACAAGAGATTCAACGGTACGTATCACAAGAGATAAGGAACAGATCTTTGAAGGCGCAATCGCTTCTCTGAAGCACTTTAAGGATGAAGTGAAGGAATGTAAGGCAGGTACAGAATGCGGTCTTGTATTCGAAGGCTTCAGTACAATTCAGGAAGGTGACCTGATTGAGGCTCATATTATGGTAGAAGTACCTCGGTAAGATGTGATTTAGAAAGGTCTTAAGTCTGAATGAGAATTTAGATTGGGACAAAAATATATATGTGAGTTGGAACTGCTGCAGATGAAATTGGAAGAAACCAGACATGTACTGGAGGAAAGCAAATGAAGTCGGCAGCAGTTTTTCTTACAGGAAGGAAAGAAATAGTATGCGTAAGAACAGTGTAAAAAACACCAGAATTAATGGTGAGGTTTTAAAAGAATTAAGCAACATTATTCGTGGCGAAATAAAGGACCCAAGAATTAATCCAATGACGTCTGTTGTTGCAGTTGAAGTTGCACCTGATTTAAAGACTTGTAAGGCTTATATCAGTGTGTTAGGAGATACACAGTCTCAGACAGATACCATGAAGGGATTAAACAGCGCAGAAGGTTATATCAGAAGACAGCTTGCTAAGACAGTAAATCTTCGTAATACACCAGAAATCAAGTTTATTCTAGATCAGTCCATTGAATATGGAGTAAATATGTCAAAGCTGATTGATGATGTAACACAGGCTGATGAAGCAAAACACGTGGAAGAATAGAACTAAAAAAATCATAGAAAGGAGGACTTTATGAATATATTAGAGGAAATAAAGGATGCAGCTTGTGTTGGAATTACGGGGCATGTCAGACCAGATGGTGACTGCTTAGGCTCAACATTGGGACTTTATAATTACTTAAAAGTCAATAGACCAGACTTGAGTGTGGATCTTTACCTAGAGCAGCCAGGTGCGGAATTTTCTTATTTGACTGGAATTGATGAAATCCTTCATACACCGAAGAATGTGGCATATGATGTATTTATCGTGCTGGATTGTGGTTCGATAGATCGTATTGAGCCATTTACACAGTGTTTTGAACAGGCAAAGAAGACAATCTGTATTGACCATCATATCAGTAGTCAGAATAATGATTTTGCAGATATTAATCTTGTAAAGCCTGAGGCAAGTTCAGCAAGTGAGGTGCTTTATACGACATTTGACGAGGATAAGGTGAACAAGGCAGTTGCCGAGTGCATCTATACAGGAATTATCCATGATACAGGTGTGTTTAAGTACAGCTGTACTTCGGCTAAGACCATGGAGATTGCTGGAAAGATGATGGAAAAGGGAATTGCATATTCAGATATTATTGATAACAGCTTCTATAAAAAGACTTATGTTCAGAATCAGATTTTAGGCAGAGCCTTATTGGAAAGTGTACTTTTCTATGATGGGAAGTGCATCTTTTCAAATGTAACTAGGGATGAAATGGCTTTCTATGGCGTTACGGGAAAAGAACTGGGTGGTATTATTGAGCAGCTCAGACTGACAGACGGCGTTGAAGTGGCAATATTCCTGTACGAAACCGGTGATCATGAACATAAGGTTAGTATGCGTTCTAAAAAGCAGATTGATGTCGCAAAAATCGCAGCGGAATTTGGCGGTGGCGGACATGTGAGAGCAGCTGGATTTACAGGAAAAGGCACAGTCTATAGTATTGTGAATAAGATCGGTGAAATGATTGAAAGACAGTATGTGGATATGTCACAATAAGGAAATCTGATGGATTTTAATTATGGCATAAAACACAAGCGGAAAAATAAGAGGTCAGTGTATGAATGGTATTATAAATGTATATAAGGAGCAGGGCTTTACATCGCATGATGTGGTTGCCAAGCTCCGTGGCATTTTACATATGAAGAAAATTGGACATACAGGAACGCTGGACCCAGATGCGGTAGGAGTACTTCCTGTATGCCTTGGAAAAGGGACCAGACTGGTCGATATGATTACAGACTGGGGAAAGACCTATGAAGCAGTAATGCTGCTTGGAACGACAACAGATACGCAGGATATTTCAGGAGCAGTTCTTGAAAAAAAGGATGTTCATGTGACAGAGGTTCAGGTTATGGATGCATGTAATTCTTTTGTGGGAGAATATGATCAGATTCCACCGATGTATTCTGCAATCAAACAGAATGGACACAAGCTTTATGAGCTTGCTAGAAAAGGAATTGAAGTGGAACGAAAGCCAAGAAGAATTACAATTCATTCCCTCCATATCAATGATATCAATTTGACAGAGGAAAATCCAACCGTTACATTTACGGTGGAATGTTCCAAAGGAACTTACATTCGCACACTTTGTGAGGATATTGGAAAGAAGCTGGGTTGTGGAGCTTGCATGCAGAAGCTGACCAGAACCAGAGTTGGACAGTTTGGTATCGATGACAGCTTGACATTGAATCAGATTTCGGCACTTTGCTTAAAGGGAGAATTCGATAATCGTGTCACTGCAATTGATGAAATGTTCCCGTCCTATCAGAAAATTGTGGTATTAGACGAATTTGGGAAGTTATTGTATAATGGGAATAAATTCGGTATTAATGTATTGAAACAGGCAGAAGAGCTGGAATTCCTCAATGCTGAGATGTACCGTGTCTATAATGAGAAGAGCCAGTTTGTTGGAATCTATCGATATGATTCTGGACTGTTTGTTTTGGAAAAAATGTTCTATGATCCAGAGAAAAATGTGGAGTCATAGAAAGAATTATAGAAGAAATTCAGATAAATATGAAATCTGAAAAATCTATATATGAAAGGTGGTGTGGACGATTCATGAAATATATTCACGGTGTCAGTGAATTTGAACTGGATAGACCGTCTGCAGTTACACTGGGAAAGTTTGATGGCGTTCACAGAGGACATCAAAAGCTGATATCCATTGTAAAACAGAAGGCAGAAGAAGCTGAATTGTTATCAGTTCTATTTACATTTGATGGAATTCCATTGAGCATCTGTCCGCAGAAACATCAGCATTTTATAACAACGAATGAAGAACGTAGAAAAATATGTGAAGATTTGAATCTTGATGTAGAAATAGAGTATCCGTTTACAACGGATTTTATGAATATGGAACCGGAACGCTTTATTGCAGATATTATTGTGAAGCAGATGAAGGCAAAGGTTGTTGTTGTTGGAACAGATTTTTGTTTTGGAAAAGATCGGGCAGGGAATGCAGAAATGCTTCTAGAGAAAGGCCCAGAATACGGATTTGATACAGTGATTGTAGAGAAAGAACGTTATCAGGAACGGGAAATCAGTAGTACATATGTGAGAGAGGAACTGCGCCTTGGACATATGGAAACGGTCAATGTGCTTCTAGATAGACCGTATTCAATTAGTGGAATTGTTGCAAAGGGTCAACAACTGGGAAGAACCATTGAGGTTCCAACGATGAATATCTATCCAAGAGAAATCAAGCTGCTTCCACCGAATGGCGTGTATGCTTCAATTAGTATGATTAACGGCAAACCACATTTTGGAATTACCAATCTTGGAACAAGACCTACAGTCAGTGATAGTATGGAAATCAGTGTGGAAACGAATATTTTTGATTTTGCTCAAGAAATCTACGGAGAGAAGGTGGAGGTGCAGTTGATGCATTTTCTACGGCCGGAGATGAAGTTTGAGAATATTGAGGGATTAAAGAAGCAGATGGAGACAGATACTCAGTTTGCCAGAGAAATGTTCCTGCTTGGATAGGAAAGCGGAATGGCAGCTTCTGAACTGTTACGAAAATTCTTGATGAATTTTATAGATGAATATACTTGCAATTGGAAACTGGGTATGTTATATTATCTAAGTATGTTAGCCGTTATTCAGATTCAGGACACTCCGACCTGAGGCTTAGTAACAGGCGATTGAATAAAAGGAGGAATATCAATATGATATCAAAGGAAAAGAAAGCACAGATCATTGCAGAATTCGGTAGAAAGCCTGGCGATACAGGTTCACCAGAAGTACAGATCGCTATTCTTACAGAAAGAATTGCTGAACTTACAGAGCATTTAAAGGAAAACATGAAGGACCACCACTCAAGAAGAGGTCTTTTAAAGATGGTTGGTAAGAGAAGAGCTTTACTTGCTTACTTAAAGAACGATGATATTGAGAGCTACAGAAATCTTATCGCTCGTTTAGGAATCAGAAAGTAATTTTTATGGGCGGAGTGCATACACTCCGCTTTTTTACGTGTTGGCGACAGCCACGACTGACAGAGCAAAGCTCTGGAAGTGCGTGTCGTAACGTGAACATGAAGTGTACAAAAGATATGTTATAGATTTGAATTCGGTATAAGACAGAAGGATATTCGAGACCACTGAAATATATACCAGCGTATGGTGTGTTTTTCAGTTGTTTCGGACCTTCTGTTTATATAAATAAACAGCCGAACAGGCAGAATGGAGATTTTATGTTTAAGCAGTATTCAATGGAATTAGCTGGAAGAACACTGACTCTTGATATCGGAAGAGTATGTGCACAGGCCAATGGTGCAGTTTTATTACATTATGGTGATACAACAGTTCTTTCAACAGCAACAGCTTCTAAGGAGCCAAGAGAAGGAATTGATTTCTTCCCACTTAGTGTAGAGTATGAAGAGAAGATGTATTCAGTAGGAAAGATCCCAGGAGGATTTAATAAGAGAGAGGGTAAGGCTTCAGAGAACTCAGTTTTAACTTCAAGAGTTATTGACCGTCCTATGAGACCTTTATTCCCTAAGGATTACAGAAATGATGTAACATTAAACAACTTAGTTATGTCAGTTGACCCAGAATGCCGTCCAGAGCTTCTTGCAATGCTTGGTTCAGCAATTGCAACAACAATCTCAGACATTCCTTTCGATGGTCCATGTGCAACAACACAGGTTGGTCTTGTAGATGGAGAATTCGTAATCAATCCTTCACAGAAGGTTTGGGCAGAAGGTGACTTACAGTTAACAGTTGCGTCTACAAGCCAGAAGGTTATTATGATTGAAGCTGGTGCGAATATCGTTCCAGAAGATAAGATGATTGAAGCAATCTATAAGGCTCATGAAGTAAACCAGAGCATTATTGCATTTGTGAATACAATTGTTGCAGAGGTTGGTAAGGAGAAGCATTCTTATGAAAGCTGCGCAATTCCAGCAGAGATGTTTGACGCTATGAAACAAATCGTAACTCCTGAAGAGATGGAAGTTGCAGTGTTCACAGATGACAAGCAGACAAGAGAGAAGAATATTGATGAAGTTGTTGCTAAGATGAAGGAAGCATTCGCTGATAAGGAAGAATGGCTTGCAGTTCTTGGTGAGGCTGTATATCAGTATCAGAAGAAGACTGTTCGTAAGATGATCTTAAAGGATCATAAGAGACCTGACGGACGTGCAATTGATCAGATTAGACCATTGGCCGCTGAGATTGATTTGATTCCTAGAGTTCATGGTTCAGCAATGTTTACGAGAGGACAGACTCAGATTTGTGATATCGTAACACTTGCTCCTTTATCAGAAGCTCAGAAGATTGATGGATTAGATGAGAATGTCACAACAAAGAGATATTTACATCACTATAACTTCCCTTCATATTCTGTTGGTGAAACAAAGCCATCTAGAGGACCAGGACGTCGTGAAATCGGACATGGTGCTTTAGCAGAGAAGGCTCTTATGCCAGTTCTTCCTTCAGAGAAAGAATTCCCATATGCAATCCGTGCTGTATCCGAGACATTTGAGTCTAACGGATCAACATCTATGGCATCAACATGTGCATCATGTATGTCACTTATGGCAGCAGGTGTTCCATTGAAGGCTATGGTTGCAGGTATTTCTTGTGGTCTTGTAACTGGTGATACAGATGATGATTACATCGTTCTGACTGATATTCAGGGACTTGAAGATTTCTTCGGAGATATGGACTTTAAGGTAACTGGTACAACAGAAGGCATCACAGCAATTCAGATGGATATCAAGATTCATGGTTTAACAAGACCTATTGTTGAAGAAGCAATCAGAAGAACAAGAGAAGCAAGATTATTCATTATGGATACATGTATGAAGCCAGCAATTGCTGAGCCAAGAAAGACTGTTGGAGAATATGCTCCTAAGATTATCCAGACTCAGATTGATCCAGCAAAGATTGGTGAAGTTGTTGGACAGCGTGGTAAGGTTATCAACTCAATCATTGAAGAATGTGGTGTTAAGATTGATATCACTGATGATGGATTTGTATCTGTATGTGGTGTTGAGCAGGCAGGTATGGATAAGGCTATGAAGTATATCCATACAATCGTTGATGAATTCGAAGAAGGCAAGATTTACGAAGGTACAGTAATCAGTATCAAGGACTTCGGTGCATTCGTTCAGTTCGCTCCTGGTAAGGAAGGAATGGTTCACATTTCTAAGATTGCTGCTGAGAGAATCAACCATGTAGAAGATGTTCTGACACTTGGTGATGTTGTAAAGTGTAAGTGCATGGGCAAGGATAAGATGGGAAGAATCAGCTTCTCAATTAAGGATGCATTGTAAAGCGAAGCTTTACGTTTCGAGAATCAAATAATTGGCAGGTGAGGCTGCCAATGATTCGATTCTCGGTGAAGAAGTAATAGTTGGTAGGTGAGGCTGCTGATTATTCGATTCTCGGTATAGATAGCAGCTTATGCAACGTATTGAGTGAGGTGTAGCGAAAGCGTGCCTGTGTTAGTTATATTATCATGGGATATATCTAAGAGATTGTGTAATTATCTATGATGATAAAGTATAAGGAGGATTATTATGGTAAATCAGAATTGTGCATATTGTGTAGAAGGCGAACTTGTTGCGAAGTTCGGTATTAAGATTTGCGAATTAGAAACTTCTAAGGTTTATCTGTTCAAGGAGCAGAGTCATCCAGGAAGATGTATTGTTGCTCATAAGAAGCATGTTGGCGATATGAATGAACTGACAGCAGAAGAGAGAGCAGCATACTTTGAGGATGTAGCAAGAGTAGCAAGAGCTATTATGGCGGCATTCCATCCAGACAAGGTAAACTATGGTGCTTATGGAGATACAGGACATCATCTTCATTTCCATCTTTGTCCAAAGTATAAGGATGAATATGAATGGGGTGGAGTATTCCTTATGAACCCAGACCAGAAGTATCTGACAGATACTGAATATACAGAGATGATTGAGAAGATCAAAGCAAATCTGTAAGAAGATATAGATTGGACATAGAAGCGTGAGCATTTCGCTTCTATGTCCTTTTTGATTTATACGAGAAAATAACATTTCTCATAAATCAAAACACCTCTTTGGTATTTCTCACTTCCCATATTGTATAAATAGTGGTATAATTAATCATAAACTATGTGGTAATTATTGGTAAATTAAAATTGAATTTTTCTGTTTTACAGTAAAATAAATACAAAAATGAATGGAGCAGGAGTATGGGCAGAGATCATAAGGAAATGGACAAGT
>JAQUVV010000030.1:12931-16299 GCA_028693195.1 Lachnospira sp. | reverse complement strand
AAGTATTGGATGCAACTTTATTCAGGGATTTTATTTTGCTAGACCAATGCCTGTTGAGGAATATGAGCAATTGATTGAGCAGGAACGAATCTACCAACCAAAGGATACCAGAGATTCTGAGGAAATGATTCAAAAGATGGACGAGATTTGGTCATCTGACATGAATTCAGCCACCTTGCTTCAGAGCGTTGCTCTTCCTTTTGCAATCTTGGAGTATGGAAATGGTGAAGTAGATGTTCTTCGAATGAATGATAATTTCAGAAATCATTTTGGAAGTACTCTTTTTCAGGAACAAATGAATCTACATGAAAAGCGCAAGTTGATTAGAACCATTGAAGAGGTGATTGAATCTAAGGAGAAGGGACAGTGTGAGTGTCTGTTTTCAAATCCGGTTGAAGGAAATAGATGGCAGGATATTCGGATTGTTTACATAGGTACGATTGATAAGACCAGTCTGCTCAGTATGACATTAACAGATGTAACGACAGAACATATGCTGGAAAATGAGATGAATCAAATCTTTAATGCCATGAAGAAGAGTAATCATCAGAGAAATAAAATACTGATTGTAGATGATCTGGAAGTGAGTAGAGATTCACTGGTTAGCCTTTTTGAAGATGAGTATGCTGTCGTGACAGCTGTCAATGGTATAGAGGCATTACACATATTAAAGGAGGATAGTGATGATATTATCATGATTCTTCTGGACATGCTGATGCCTGAGATGGATGGAAAGGAATTTTTAAGCTATAAGAATTCTATGCCCCGAGTGGCAGACATTCCTGTTATTATTATTTCTACAGAAGCCAATGAATCGTTACAGATTAATATGCTGGAGTGTGGTGTGAATGATTACGTGACCAAGCCATTTATTCCAGCTGTGGTAAGAAAACGAGTTCGAAATGTAATCGAATATAATAGCAGGTTCCGTCATCTGGTACAGGAATTCAATGCTGCCAGTCAGGCAGAAACACCAACATTAAAGGGAATTAATCTTACCAGATATAATCAATACGATATTCACATGATGATTCAGTTTATGGGAAAGATATTCGATGTAGTTCGATTGGTTGATCCGAAGAAGACATCTGTTGTGACACTGCTCCCAGAGGGCGGCGTGAAAGAGGAGGATTACTGTTGCTTTAAGGTGTGGGGTAAGGAAAAGCGATGTGAGAATTGCACCAGTATGTGCTCCATGGAAGGGCACTGTATGATTAATAAATTCGAGCTGATGAAGGAGAATATCTTCTATGTAATTTCACAGCCTGTGAAAGTGAAAGTCGGGCATAATACGGAGCGGGAGCTTGTTCTGGAAATCGTAAGTAAGATTACCGATGAGAAGACGATTCCACAAGGGGAAGTTCGAGAGGTATAAAGACTCTTAGAGAGTGCACATGACATGGTTTATACAGATCCATTGACTAAGGCTTATAACAGAAGATTCTTAGAGGAACATCTTTATCTGCATCATGGAAGGAATGATCTGGCAGAAAGCATTACGATTATTATGATGGATATGCATCACTTTAAGATGATTAATGATGTGTATGGACATATTGAGGGGGACAGGGTTCTAAAAGGTGTAGCCAAAGCGCTGAAAGGACAGATGCGGGATAGCGATTCACTCATTCGATATGGCGGAGACGAATTCGTAATCATACTTACGGATTGTAAGGAAGAACAGATTCCATCTTTTATTGACCGATATAGAGAGGCTGTTTCGATGGTGCGTTATGGACCTAATGATAGTCTGTGTGCCCAGGCTGATTTTGGATATGCGCATATGCAAGAGTATTCCAGTAATATGAATGAACTGGAAGAACTGCTGCAGCTGGCTGATGATAGAATGTACGAACAGAAACACAGAGCATTGTAATTTAAAGGAGGAACTTGTCCAATGCAGTGAAATTCACAGCAGAGCATCGAGTTGTACGATTGAAAGCAGTTCAGAAAGAGCTTCTGACCAAGGAGTTGAAACTGGTGATTTCAGTTAGTGATACGGGAATTGGAATGAGTAAGGAATTCATGGATAGAATCTACGAACCCTTTAGTCAGGAGCATCCGAACCGGGAAGGAACTGGCTTGGGATTATCCATTGCCAATCAACTGGTTACTTTGATGGGAGGAACAATTGCGTGCAGCAGTGAATTGGGACAGGGAACGACATTTACTGTTGAAGTGACATTGCCATTGGCAGATGCAGTAGAAGAGATAGAGACAGAGAAAAAGAAAGAATATCACTATACAGAAGACGAGATAGATCAGATTCTTAGTGGAAAACGTGTCCTTCTATGTGAGGATCATCCATTGAACAGGCAGATTGCATGCGGACTTCTTGAACGAGAACATGTTCAGGTCGAGACAGCCGAGAATGGACAGATTGGTCTGGAAATGTTTCTACAGTCATCAGTTGGATACTATGATGCAATTCTTATGGATATCAGAATGCCTGTTATGGATGGAATTGAGGCTGCAAGAAAGATACGTGCATTGAATAAAGAAGATGCAAAAACCATTCCAATTCTGGCAATGACTGCCAATGCATTTCAGGATGATATGGATGCAACAGCAGCGGCAGGAATGAATGAACATCTATCGAAACCAATTGAACCACAGAAGCTATATCAGGCATTGACACATCATGTAAAGGTTAGTTCTACTCACAGCACCATATATAATCAATAATCATCAATGAATCTGGATTTAGTATTGGAAGCGGTTGTGATTTTTACGAAAAAATCATATAATACATGTAATATGTAATAGAAAATATAGAATGAACTGAATCGGATGCTTGAAGAATATGAATATAGAAATTATTAGAAGCAACAGAAGAACAATGTCTTTAGAGGTGACATCGGATGTAAGAGTGGTTGTCCGTGCACCAAGAAGAATGTCAGACGAACAAATCATGTCCTTTGTGAACAGCAAAGCTGAATGGTTGAAACAAAGTGTACAGAAAGCTCAGAAACATAAAGAAATACTGGATTCCAGTGAAAAGATTTCAGATTCAGAAATCAACAGATTAAAGGAGCAGGCACAGGTAGTGATTCCAGAAAAGGTGCGTATATATGCAGAGATTCTGCAGGTATCTTATGGGAGAATTACGGTTCGAAATCAAAAGACACGCTGGGGAAGCTGTTCTGCAAAAGGAAATTTGAATTTTAACTGTTTACTGATGAGAGCTCCAGAACAGATACAGGATTATGTGGTTGTTCACGAATTGTGTCATCGCAAGGAAATGAATCATTCCATGAACTTCTGGAGGGAAGTAGAAAAAGTAATGCCAGATTACAGAGAGCGGCGCAAATGGCTGAAGGAGAATGGAAGCAGGCTGATTTGCTGCTCATAAGAGGGTTGTAGCAGAT
>JAQUVV010000030.1:2268-12921 GCA_028693195.1 Lachnospira sp. | reverse complement strand
GATAGGAATAGTACATAGGAGGAATCGTTTATGAGCGATAGAATGCTCATCGTAGATGACGGAAAGATGAATCGTGAGATTTTGAAGAATCTATTCCGTGATAAATACGATATTTCAGAAGCCGAAAACGGGGAACAGGCTCTGAATATGATAGCTGAACAGAATGGAAATATAGATATCGTTCTTCTTGATTTAATTATGCCAGGAATGTCAGGATTAGAGGTATTAAGAGAATGCAGATGTGTTGATTCTTTACAGAATATTCCAATTGTTGTCATTACCAGTAGTGAGAATATGGAAGATCAGATTGAAGCATTTAATTTGGGAGCAAGTGATTTTATCGCAAAGCCATTTGTTCCTGCGGTAGTTGTTTCCAGGGTAGATAATGTCCTTTCATCCAGCCGCAGAGTGTTATCTATGAAACGGGAAGCACAACAACTGAAGTTGAAGTCTGAATTGGATGAGATGACGGGAATATATAACAAAGTCACTACGGAATCGGAGATGGATCGATTGCTTCGTGTAAGTAATGAGCATCTTGAAGTGATGATGATTATTGATATTGACAATTTCAAGACGGTGAATGATACATTAGGACACAGGGAAGGTGATCATGTCATTAAAATGATTGCAAATCTGATTGCTAGTCAGTTCCGTAAATCAGATATTGTAGGGCGAGTCGGTGGTGATGAGTTCTGTGTTATGATGGTAGATGTTCCCAATATGGATATTGCATTAGCAAAGGTCAATGAAATGCTTCAGATTATGAAGTATAAGCCCAATATTCCCATACCGGAGTATGTTACATTAAGCATTGGAATTGCATCAAATGATCGTAAGAGAACGACTTATGAAGAGCTGTTCAAAAAAGCGGACGAGGCATTATATAACGCCAAGCATGGTGGAAAAGCGCAATTCAGACAATATGGACACAATCCGGTTCAGAAGCTGATTGATGAACGGGATATCGCAGTGCTATTTAGCAATAATAGAAGTGTTCGTAGTATTATCAGTGCTTCGCTTCCGAATCATATTCGTGTTGTGGAAGCATCAGCGATGGAGAATCTGATAGAGATGAATCCATCTATGATAGAAAGTATCAAGATATTCTATATGGATGTTTCGGAATATGAGGGAGATGCGGCTGAATTCTGGAAGGAAATCAAGAAAATAGACTGGATTGACAGACAGAAGATTATTGCAGTCTGCGAAGAAGGGAATGTAGCACAGTATCTTGCAGCATTAAACAGTGGAATTGCAGATATGGTTACAGAACCGATTGAACATGATGCATTTAAGAAAAGAACAATCCGTTATTTGGAAAAATTAGGACTAAAAGGATTGTGAAGATATGGGAAGAATCGAGCAGTCAGTGAAGGATTATAAAAGAAGAGTTCGAACAATGCTGATTCCAATTAAGGATAAGATTGCAGAAGATCCATCCTTTGATGAAATGCTTGATTGGCTGCAGAGTAAAGAATCAGAATTTCAGGAGGCATTTGGAGGAACCAATGTCTATGATGGAATCGCATTTACATACAAAGGGGGATATGCACATAGCTGGAATTATGGAGATTATTCTACCTATGATGCAACGACCAGACCATGGTATCAGGCGGCTGAGAATACCAATGGAGAAGTGATTATAGTTCCGGCTTACATGACTTATTTAGAAGATTCCCAGCAGGCAGTTGCGCAGGATGTGATTCTTTCTCTGGCAGAAAAGTATAATGAGGATATTACATTTGAAATAGATTTGAAAATGAGCGAGTTAATTGAACAGGTATCAAAGGCAAGTCATCGATATGAAGGTGAAAAGACAGTCATATTCGATGATCATGGAAATATTATCAACGGTACTGTAGAAAAGGAATTGTTACATAATATCTTTCAATCTGATTCAGTGATTAGCAGCAGTTATTCATCTCCACCAGGTGTTTATTCATGAATTCGCCAATATTCTTATGATTGCAGTCATGATGATTTTGTTTGAGATTTTCCTTTGTGTACAGAATATCAAGAAAGCAAAGGAATTTATGTGGAGAGATCAGCGATTATGTATAGTCTCTGATACGATTTATGGAGAACGTGTCTATGTTGATTTGAAGACAATGACATTTCATGGAAATGATACGGCTGCAAAGCTTAGTAAGGATGCTTCTTATGATCAACTTTATGGATTGCTTAAGAATCGGTTGACAGATGAAAGTGAACTACCTCGTTTAGAGGCATTTTTGTCACCAGAGACGGTGATAAATTGGACAGAAGACACATTAAGTATTATTCCGGAACGGTTTATGATGATGATGCAGGACAAGGATGGGAATATGGTTGAGAAGACCATAGAAGTCAGTAAGATGAAGTTTATCTGCGATGGAAGACCAGTCATGTCCATTGCAATGCGTGATGCATCTGAAAGCGTAGATTTATTGAAAGCTGCGTTAAAGGAAACGGAAAGTCTGAAAGAGCAGGAACAGAAGCAGAGAATAGCGGTAGAGGATGCATTCCATATGGCACAGCAGGGAAGTCAGGCAAAGGTAGCATTTCTTTCCAAGATGAGCCATGAAATCAGAACTCCTCTGAATGCAATTATTGGTTATATTTCTATAGCAAAGGATTCAGATGGTAATTTGGAGAAAATCAATCATTGTCTGGAAAATAGTGAAATCGCATCGAAGCATTTGTTACAAATCATTAATGATGTGCTTGATATGTCTTCTATTGAGAATGAGTCATGAACTTCGTACACCGTTGAATGCGATTGATGGATATACCACACTAATGGAAGAAAATATCCGCTCAGCAAAGATGAACACAGAGGAAATGCTTACAAATATTGCAATTACACAACGAGCATCGCAATATTTGTTAACAATTATTAGTGACATTCTGGATATACAAAGCATTGAACAAGGGAAAATTAAGATTAATAAAACAGCTATAGAAGCTCATAGTTATATGGAGAATGTTGTTCATGTCATTCGCAAAGAAGCAGATGAAAAGATAATCGAATTTGTTTATGAACGAAAGACTCATTTTTCAGATCATTACATAATGGATGGAGCAAGGTTCCAACAGATTTTGTTAAATATCCTTCATAATGCAGTAAAGTTCACACCTACAGGTGGAAAGATCACCATGACGGCAGAGTCTATAGATCAGAGAGAAAAATATGCATTATTAAAATTCGTTATAGCAGATACGGGTGTAGGAATGAAGAAAGAATTTCTTGAGAATCAGCTTTTTGAGAAATTTGCACAGGAGAATATGGGCATAACCTCACCTTATGATGGATGTGGAACAGGATTATTCATATCCAGAG
This sequence comes from Lachnospira sp., assembly GCA_028693195.1. GTDB lineage: Bacteria > Bacillota > Clostridia > Lachnospirales > Lachnospiraceae > Lachnospira. The sequence continues at coordinate 9,599 of JAQUVV010000030.1, read as the reverse complement.
AATTGATTCATCTGATGGGTGGTGAAATCTATTGTAATAGCGAAAAAGGAAAAGGTTCAGAGTTTGTGATTACGCTTCCAGCAGAACCAGTAAAATCAAAGGTCAGAGAACGCAGAAAAAGAGAAGTGGTTCATTATGATTTAGGGGGATTACGAATTCTATTATGTGAAGATAATCCGATGAACCAAGATATGGAAAAGCGACTGATGGAAAGAATGAACTGTGTGGTCGATATTGCTGATGATGGTAAAATTGGTGTGGATAAATTTGCGGAAAGCCCTGAAGGATTCTATGATATTGTGTTGATGGATATTAGAATGCCGAATATGGATGGACTAGAAGCTACAAGAAATATTCGAGCTTTGAAACGTAAGGATGCACAACTGGTTCCAATTCTTGCGGTAAGTGCCAATGCATTTGATGAGGATGTCAGAGATTCCATTAAATCTGGTATGAATGAGCATATTGCGAAGCCAATTCGTCCAGAAGTTATGTATGAGAAGATTCAAGGTTATATATGCAATTCTAAGATTTGACAATATAAGGGCTCTTCTTAATAAAATAATCAGAAACGAACTTTCTATTGAGAGAATAAAATTTATGACGAAAAAGCTCCTGCGAATTTCCACAATATGGAGATTCGCAGGAGCACTTATTTATTCTTTTCCGTCCCAGCAGTAAGTACAGAGCTTGCATCTGCCAATACCGACTGCATCTAACATATCATCAAGTCGGTTAAAACGAAGAGATGTGAAGTTTAATTCCTTACGGATTTCTTCAACCATTCTATCATACTTCTCTGATTCTGGATCAGCGTATTCCTGTAACACTTCGTCGGTTACATTGCCATTCTCTAATCGTTCAATTACACGTCTTGTAATCAGATCCATCTCTGAAGAAGAACGGGAGAAGTTCAGATACTTACATCCGTAGAGCAATGGTGGACAGGCAGGTCTGATATGAACTTCCTTGGCTCCGCTCTGATATAAGAACTCTGTTGTCTCTCTTAGCTGAGTTCCACGTACAATAGAATCATCAATGAGCAGAAGGCTCTTATCGCGAATGAGGTCTTCTACAGCAATCAACTTCATCTTGGCAATTAAGTTCCGCTGACTCTGGATTGTAGGCATAAAGGAACGAGGCCAGGTTGGTGTATACTTGATAAAAGGTCTTGAAAATGGAATTCCAGATGCATTGGCATATCCAATGGCATGAGCAATACCTGAATCAGGAACACCCGCAACGATATCTGGCTTCACATTATCACGCGCTGCCATCTTCTCGCCACAGTGATAACGCATTTTCTCAACACTTAAACCTTCATAGGAGCTGGATGGGTATCCATAATAAACCCATAGGAATGTACAAATCTTCATATCCTTTCCAGGCTGAACCAGTGTGATGCAGTTCTTATCTGTAATGATGTCGATTTCTCCAGGCCCTAATTCTTTATAGTCTGTATATCCAAGATTCTTATATGCAAAGTTTTCAAAAGAAGCACAGAAGGCATCTTCCTTTTTGCCGATGACAACTGGGGTACGTCCCATCTTATCACGGGCTGCGTAGATTCCGTTCTTATTCATTAATAAAATAGAAAGTGATCCATCGATGATTTCTAATGCGTATTGAATTCCTTCAATAAGATTGTCCTTCTGATTAATCAGGCACGCTACCAGTTCGGTTGCATTAATATCCCCACCGCTCATTTCAAGAAAGTGAGAGTGTCCCTTTTCAAAAATCGTATCTGTCAGATCTTTGATGTTATTAATCTTACTAATGGTTGTTAAGGCGTAGGTTCCATGATGGGAACGTACAATCAAAGGCTGTGGCTCATAATCAGAAATACATCCAATACCTAATGTACCCTTCATTTCCTGCATGTCTTTGTCGAACTTTGTACGGAATGGAGCGTTCTCAATATTATGTATAGAACGCTGAAATCCATTCTCACCCAGAACAGCCATTCCCCCGCGTCTTGTACCTAAATGGGAATGATAATCAATTCCGAAAAACAGATCAAATACACAATCCTGTTTTGCGGCAACTCCGAAAAAACCACTCATATTATTATCCTCAATTCGTTAAAATTAGTAATTATTCAGAATGTTGCATCTAAAAAATAATGAACTATGCAAACATGATTCTGAATAGAAATACCGAATATAGTATACATTGAAAACCATGCTGTTGAAAAGAGTTAATTTTATAAAGTTTTTTCAAGGTAAACGGAAAGTAAACTTTTTTATGAGTTTTGTCCACGATGGAGGCACTTGTATCATGTATGATAATACCATTGTGAAAATTGTGAAATCACTGGATTATTGGAACTCGCATATCAATGGTCTAAGTCACAATTATATAATGATATTTAATAACAAGGAGTGTTTACAAAGTGGGGAATTTTATTGATTATATCAGAGAAAGTGGAAAGGAAACATTTGCGCAACGTGCATTCACGGAGGTGGATAATCTGGTACTTGCAATGACTTCTTATATTGATTTCAGAGGGATTGCAGCTTCTATGGAAGAAAATCAGAGGATTACAGTAGAACAGGCTGCAAAGAGATATCGTGAGCTGCATGAAAATCAGATACCAGAAGAATTGGAAGCAATGGCAGAATCAAAGCGCTTTGGACAACTCCTTTTGTCAGATTATGAGGAAGTATTTCGTACAGCTAAAGAAAAGACACAGTTTGCGGCAGTACATATTTCTTCAGAGGACGGATTTGATTATATATCTTTCAGAGGAACAGATGAATCCTTTGTGGGCTGGAGAGAGAATTTCACCATGAGTTATCAGGTGATTCCAGCTCAGAGACATGCGGCAGATTATCTAAATAGAATTCTTGATAGGGTGAATCATTCGATTTATGTAGGTGGACATTCCAAAGGTGGCATGCTTTCTGTGTATGCAGCAGCGTCTTTAACATCAGAAAAAGCAAAGCAAATCAAGAAAATATTTTCCAATGATGGCCCATGGCTCTGCAAGGATATTATTGATGAGAAATCCTATCTTGGAATCAAAGATAAAATTATACGAATTTCACCAGATTTTAGTATTATCGGTACTTTATTTTCAAAAGAAAAACCAGATATCATTATCAAGAGTAGTGCAAACGGACCAGGGGAGCATGATGCATTTACCTGGCAGATTTGTAATCATCAGTTTATGCATAGCAATGATTTGCAGGATAAATGTAAGATCTATTGTAGAATCATTGACGGATGGATGAAAAAGGTATCATTGACAGAACGGGAAATATTTGTGAAGGATCTTTTTCATGCATTAGAGCAAGCAGGCGCTCCTTCCATGTATCAATTGGGAACCGTTGGTGCTGGGGGCTTGAAAAGGATTCTATTTACATTTGGAAAAGGAAGAAAAGAATCAAAACTTGTCATGGGAAAGTTATTTGGTCAGTTCCTATATGGAATATTTGCGAATTTTGGAGTATACTTTCATAGAGAAGCAGTTGCTTAGTGAAGCATACCAATAAAGACAACATAAAAGGAAAGAAGGGCTTGTATGGCAACAATTCTGATTGTAGATGATGATCGAAATATGCGCCTTTTGACCAGTGCAAGATTGGAGAATACGTATACGGTTGTGACAGCAAATGATGGCGTGGAGGCGCTGGAAATGCTTCATAAGGGAGGCATTGATTTCATAATTGCGGACGTAATGATGCCTCGTATGGATGGATATGAATTACTTCAGACCATACGTAAAGAAGGATATACCATACCGTTCTTGCTATTGACAGCAAAGGAATCTTTTGAGGACAAGAAAAAGGGATTTTCACTAGGAACAGATGACTATATGACAAAGCCATTCAGCAGTGAAGAATTATTGTGGCGAGTCAATGCGCTATTCCGACGTGCCAATATATCCCAGAATAAGACAATCGTGATTCAGGGGGTTACCGTTGATTCAAGCAAATATGCGGTCTATACCGATACGCAGTATATAGAATTTCCGAAGAAGGAGTTTGACTTATTATTTAAACTGTTATCATATCCGGATCAGATATTTTCCAAGGAACAGTTGTTAGATAGTATCTGGGGAATGAATTCAGACAGCGGAGAAGAAACAGTCAAGACGCATATTAGCAGGATTCGAAACCGATTGCAGGATATTCATGCATTTACCATAACAACAATCAAGGGATTGGGATATAAGGCAGATATTGCAAAGGAGAATCCGAATGAATCATGTTGATATGAGCAGGAAAATCAAAAAGGAAAATCTCCATGGATTTACAGAGAAGGCAATACCGCAGGTGGTCATTCAATCTGCGGTTATTGTGCTATCCGCATTTGCATCTAATATGTTTATGACTTGGATTGTGACAGATGTAGCAAGAGTACAGGATACCTATCAGGGAGCGGCATATGAATCCCTTGGAACACTGGTTCTTACCATATGTATTATCGTTCCGATTAATACCATTGCTTATCGAAGGCGTTTGCGGGAAGTGGTAACGCTTTCAGAACATATTCAGCGAGTTGCAGATGGCGACTATCGGACGAGAATTCCGATTAATCCGAAAGATCAGATTCTGCCAGTCTATGAGAATTTCAATAAAATGTGTGCAGAGCTTCAGAGCGTAGAGATTCTGCGTAATGACTTTATTAATAATTATTCCCATGAATTTAAGACGCCTATTGCATCCATTAATGGATTTGCCTCCCTACTTTTAGAGAAGGAGTGTACCAAGGAGCAGGAAAAAGAGTATCTAGAGATTATTAAGGATGAATCTGAACGACTGAGCAATCTGGCAAAGAATACAATTCTGTTATCTAAGGTTTCTTCCCAACAGATGATTACAGATATGGAGCAGTATAATCTGGGAGAACAGCTACGGCAGTGTGCCATTATATTGTCTCCTCAATGGCTTGCAAAGAAGATTACATTTTCTGGAGAATTTCCAGATATTTTTTTTGAGGGGAATAAAGAGCTGATGCAGCATCTGTGGCTTAATATTATGGGAAATGCAGTGAAATATACACCGGAAGGTGGGACTATTACAGCAGAGTTAACCAAAGAGAATCACAATATCGTTGTGACAGTTTCTGATACAGGAGAAGGTATGAGTGAGGAGACGATGAAACACCTTTTTGAACCATATTTTCAAGGAGACACTTCTCATTCAGGAAAAGGTCTGGGACTTGGTATGGCTATTTCAAAACGGATTGTGGAACTATGTTACGGGAAGATTCGTGTAGAGAGTCAGGAAGATATCGGCAGTCAGTTTATTGTGGAATTGCCAGTAAAATAAATGAACTTTTTGTGATAAATCACATTATATAGAATAAGTATGATATACTGCTTTCATTATTGCGAAAGGGAAATGATCAATGCGTAAAAAAACCTTCTTTTTAGCTCTTGTTATTATAAATATGATATTACTTTCGATTGCTGGAATTGTCTTTGGATCCTATATGAAAAAAGCAATGAGACGGCAATGGATGAATCAATCTCTGTAAATTACAGCATATGTGAAGAAATTGCAGCAATTAACGAGAATGATCAGGGGCCTGAAACTGGTTCGGATGCAGATGAAAAGCAGAATAGATTACTACATATGACAGATGTATTTTCAGATAATATATCAGATACAAATGTTGTTGCATTTTACCGCAATGTGGAGATTGAAGGAAAAAAATATTTGGTTTTATATATCTGTAATGCAAATAATATGGTGTCAGAAGGACTATCAGGTCAAATAGTTGAAGGACGAGAAGGAATTCTGATTAATCGTAATGGGGAATTTATTTCTGAAAGTTCTATGTATAAAGCTTCTTCTGATTATAAGAATTATTATTCTGCAATTGCTCAAACCAATGGCCAGGATATCTCGGATAGCATTCGAGCACAAATAGCGGATAATGTAAGTGGTAGTTTTGAAATTAAAGGTCTTGACGGTAAACAATGGATTTATACATATGAGACAATAGAAGATGCCAATGGATGGGTGTATATATACAGCCAGAGTGGATCAACATTATATGCAGATACAGGATATACGACTTCTTCTATTATAATCATGATCATTATGGCTGTCATCATGGTGTTAAATGTTGGGGCAATTCTTCATTATTACCGTATGATTAAGAAGGATTTGTCAACAGCACAGGTAGAGAATGAAGGCTTGCATTCCGCTGTTGCTGAAGCAGAAGAAGCCAATGCTGCAAAGAGCGCATTCTTATCTAATGTATCCCATGAAATCAGAACACCAATTAATGCTGTTTTAGGATTAGATGAGTTGATTATTAGAGAAACAAACGAAGTGCATACGAAGGAATATGCCTATGATATCAAAAATGCAGGACGAACGCTTTTGAGTTTGGTCAATGATATTCTGGATTTTCAAAAATTGAATCAGGGAAAATGGAAATTATTGATGTGAATTATGAATTGGGTTCTACGCTAAATGATATCTATCATATGATTGGTGTAAAAGCCAATGAAAAGGGGCTTGGTTTCCAGATTGGTGTAAAAACGGATATTCCACACCTACTACATGGTGACGAAATTAGAATCAAGCAGATTGTTATGAACTTGCTGACAAATGCAGTGAAGTATACGGAAAAAGGAACTGTAAAACTAAAAATGTCAGGGACGAAAGTGGACGATCATCATATCAAATTATGTGTGTCTGTAACAGATACAGGAATTGGATTAAAGCCAGATGAAGTAGATAAATTATTCAATCCATTTGAACGATTGGAAGAAAAAAGAAATCGTTCGATTGAGGGAACGGGGCTTGGAATGAGTATTGTTAAAGAATTACTTGATCTGATGGGAAGCCAGCTTGAAGTGGAAAGCACCTATGGAGAGGGATCAAGCTTTTCTTTTGAGGTGATTCAAGAGGTGAATTCATGGGAGCCAGTGGGCGATTTTCAGGAAAGATATCGCCAGCTTACAGCAAATGAAGATGAATATAAAGAATTGTTTGCTTCACCAGAAGCAAGAATTCTTGTCGTTGATGATACACCGATGAATTTAACTGTTATAAAAGGTTTATTAAAAAGAACAAAGGTAAAGCTTGATACGGCAGATAGTGGGAAGAATTGTATTGAACTGTTAAAAAATCATTCTTACCACATGATATTTATGGATCACAGAATGCCTGAAATGGATGGAATAGAAACTTTGATGCATATCAGGAATCAACATTTATGTGACGATACGCCTATTATTGCATTGACTGCAAATGCAATATCTGGAGCGAAAGAGGAATATATTGCATTTGGATTTGCAGATTTTCTTGGAAAGCCAGTAGATGGAGAAAAGCTTGAAAAAATGATTGTAAAGTATCTTCCAGAAGAAT
>JAQUVV010000030.1:0-2258 GCA_028693195.1 Lachnospira sp. | reverse complement strand
AATAGGGGATAATGAAGAAAATAAATCATGCAGATTACCCATAGAAAACTGGAACACAGATATGATAGATGCCAGAAAAGGGATACAGTATTGTGGCGGATATGATTTATATGAACAGGTTATGAAAGAGTATTGTAGTTCACTTCATGTAAGAATTGATGAATTAAATCAGTGCCTGGATCAGAAGGATATGAAGAATTATACAATAAAGGTTCATGGAATGAAATCTGCTGTGAGAATGATTGGTGCGGAGCAATTATCCGCTTTTGCATTAGAGTTGGAGCAAGCTGGAAATAGGATGGATCTGGAATACATTCAGAGCCATCATGAGGAATTTTGTAATGAATTACAAAAGATACAGGATCTAGTAGGAAACTTTTATCAAAGTAATAGTGAGAACAAAAGTGAAATTGCAATAGAAGAGTTGAAAGAAGCATTGGCAGCATTAAAGGAGTCTAATGAGGCTTACGATTTTGATAGTATTGATGAGATTATAAGCGAATTAGACGATTGTATGATACCAGAATATATACAAAAAGAATATGAAATATTAAAACAAAATGTACGAGATGTTGACTCTGAGAAAATAAGAGAACAGATTAGTAATCTAGAGTCAATAATATAGGAAAAAGAGGTCTTAAATGAACGAAAAGATATTGATGCTGAACGAGAAAAAAGGATCATTTATGTTGAAGGCAGCGCAGAAAGCATTGACGGATGGCGGATTTATTGTCGATGAAATACTTCCAGATATACAAGTAAGAATGATGCAGAAAGTGTTAGATATGTACTTAATTTAAAACCAGCAGGATATATGTTAAAGACGATGACGCCAGATGAGGTGTTAAAGATTATTGAAGAATTTTTCTATGCGAATATTAAATAAAAGATGAAAATGAGAAAATCAGGAATATATCAACAGTCAGTTTAATATACAACTTAAGGTGAGAAAAATTAGATATTGATGAATGAAACAGAAAGGGATTACGATGACAGAGATAGATTTTGCAGGAATATTTCCCTTCTGGGATAAGTTAAGCAATCGGGAAAAGACGCAGATTATAGAAGCTTCTTATATAGAAAACTATGAAAAGGGAAACTTAATGTACCGCTCAAAGGATAACTGTAAGGGGTTGATGACGGTGCAGTCTGGACAATTGCGAACCTATATTGTATCAGAGGAAGGACGTGAGGTCACGTTGTTTCGGGTGCATGACCAGGATGTATGTGTGCTGTCAGCCTCCTGTCTCATGGATTCTATCGATTTTGATGTGGTGATTGAAGCAGTAGAGCAGACTGAAGTAATTGTGATTCCTTCGGTCGACCTGAATCATATCATGAAGAGTAATCCATATGTGGAACTGTATATGTATAAGGCAGCATCAGAAAAGTTCACAGAGGTGATGTGGACGATGCAGAAGATTCTGTTTCAGAAAATGGATCAACGGATTGCGCAGTTTCTCATTGATGAAATGAAGCATAAGAATGAAAATGTATTAGAAGTAACCCATGATGAGATTGCAAGATATATAGGAAGTGCCAGAGAGGTTGTAACAAAGGGATTAAAGTATCTGGCAGAGCAGGGATTGATTGAACTGAAGCGAGGCAAGATTGTCATTGTTGATCATGAAAGATTGGAGAAATATAATAACTGAAGGTTAATCTTGTTCATAGGGGAAAGTAATTATTAGGATTTTAAGATTGTGAAATAAAATAAGATATTATGTGACATTGTCACATACAGAGACCTTCGTTTTTGATAGTATGAATGCTGTCAGAGACGAAGGTCTTTGTTCAATTTATGGAAAGTAAAATTTTCAGATTTTAATATAAAGGAGAATGCAAATCTATGATTTCAAAAAAATATGCGGTGCCCAATGAGAAACGGTGCGTGGCTTGTGGAGCTTGTGTGAAAGTTTGTCCTCGAAAGGCGATAGAAATATGGAAAGGATGTTTCGCAAAGGTTCATACGGATTTATGCGTGGGCTGTGGATTATGTACAAAGGAATGTCCGGCAGGTTGTATAGAAATTGTGGAACGAGAGGAGAAGTACGATGATGAAAAATAAACATTGGTATGATTATTTATGGATATGGTCGATTCTATATTTCGCATTAGGTTTTTTTAATATTCTCAAACTTCGCACTTAAATAAGTGCCTATGTACCTTGAAAATTCAATAATAACTGGCATAAAAATAGCACGAAGCCATCTAGTTTTGGTATAATTGAATTGACTAAAAACAATTACCAACCGGAG
>JAQUVV010000269.1 GCA_028693195.1 Lachnospira sp. | reverse complement strand
CAAAAATGCAATCAACATCCCTTATGATAGTTTCATACAGATCTTGGAATGTGGAAGAAATCGTCTATATAATAGTGATAGATTCATGAGAGAGGGGGATGATATTTATTTTGAGAGGATCATGAGCATATTACGAGAACGCACGAAAACATTTGTTATATATTGCGATCGCGGAGCAATGAGTATGGTGGTATGTAATAAGATGTCGAGAATGGGGTATGTAACAAAAACAGTAGTGGGTGGATTTAATAAATATAATGGACGTTATAAGGAGTTTGGAAAGTTATAATAATATAAACATAGGATGAACTCATTGACATGATTTTATTCAGGCTATAATATATAATTATAATGAAAAGTAGAAAGCAAGAGGCTAATTATGAATACATATGAATTAATTGCACCATGTCATTTTGGATTGGAATCGGTGTTGAAAAGAGAAATATATGATTTGGGATATGAAATAAGTGCAGTAGAGAATGGCAAGGTTACTTTTGAAGGGGATGCAGAGGCTATATGCAGGGCTAATATCAATTTACGAACAACGGAACGTATTCTCCTGAAAATAGGAGAATTTAAAGCAACAACGTTTACAGAGCTATTCGACCAAACAAAGGAACTTCCTTGGGAAGAGTTTATACCTGAAGATGGGAAATTCTGGGTGACCAAGGCAAATTCAGTAAACAGTAAGTTATTTAGTAGCTCGGATATCCAATCAATTGTAAAGAAAGCAATTGTTGAGCGATTAAAGGAAAAGTATCAGGTTGGTTGGTTCAAAGAGGAAGGTGCATCATATCCAATTCGAGTAACCCTGTTAAAGGATATTGTGACGATTTCATTAGATACAACAGGAGATTCTCTCCATAAGAGAGGATACCGCCCTGCTGCAGGAAAGGCACCGATTTCAGAGACATTGGCGGCAGCGTTGATACTGCTTACACCTTGGAATAAGGACCGTATCTTAGTTGATCCATTCTGTGGAAGTGGAACATTTCCGATAGAAGCAGCAATGATTGCTGCGAATATTGCACCTGGTTTGAATCGAGAATTTACCGCTGAAACCTGGACGAATATTATTCCAAAAAAAGAATGGTATCAGGCCATTGAAGAGGCGAATGATGCAGTAGATAAGGACATAGAAACAGATATTCAAGGCTTTGATATCGATCCTGAGGTTGTAAAGATTGCACGTCAGAATGCTAAGAATGCAGGTGTAGAACATTTAATACATTTTCAGACAAGACCTGTAGGAGAATTAAGTCATCCGAAGAAATACGGATTTATTATTACGAATCCTCCATATGGAGAAAGACTGGAGGATAAGGAGTCACTTCCACCAATTTATCAGGCATTTGGAAGACAATATGCGAAGCTGGATGATTGGTCAGCATATATGATTACCTCCTATGAGGAAGCAGAACATTATTTTGGGAAAAAGGCGGATAAGAACAGAAAGATATATAACGGTATGTTAAAGACATATTTCTATTCCTTCCTGGGCCCAAAACCGCCAAAGAAGATAGGAAAAGACATTGAAAAATAGAAAGTTATATTTAGGTTTAATATTTGTAGCTATTATATTAACGGTCGCTATTATAACGCAGCTTCATAAGAATGATCAAGGCATCGTATTAGGAAATGTTGTATTGTCAGAGAGTGATTATCCAGAACAATGGAAAACAATTATTGCCCATGAGATGAATGAAGAGACAACAAAATTGACCGTAGATGGCAAAACGATTTTATTTGAAGAAGAAAATGTGTATATATGTGGAGATCTTGATATCATGATTCCGTCCAATATTGTGACGGATGTATTTCAATGCGCCTTTTTGCAATATGAGGACAACCATATCTATTTACAGAAGGCGGATAAGATTGTAACAATATTTCCAGATATTAATTATGTAAAGATAGCAAACCAGAGTATATATATGGAGAATCCAATGGCTGTAAAGAATGATTTCGTGTATATTAACGCAAAGGTGTTTGAGCAGGCCTTTGCTTATGAATATACTTGGGATTCTGATACGAATACACTGGCATTGCTTGATACGAATAAGAATATGACAATTCTTCCAGCTTCATTCAATTATAGGAGTATTGGCAAATTGCCAGAGATTAAGAATCAGGGAAGCCAGAGTACCTGTTGGGCATTTGCTTCATTATCTGCGCTGGAATCTACATTGGCACCAAAGGAGAATCAGACTTATTCTGTTGATAATATGGCAGGAAATAATGGCTATTTTGGGAATCAGAGTGACGGTGGTAACTATACGCGTGCTATGGCGTATCTGCTTGCATGGAAGGGACCTGTTTTAGAAGCGGATGATCCATATGGAGATGGAATTGTAAACAGGAATGCTAATGTAAAAAAGCATGTACAGGAGATTCAGCTAATAGAAAGTAAGAATTTAGAGGCAATTAAAACAGCTGTATTCTTATATGGAGGAGTAGAATCTTCGCTCTACACGTCCATGGTGAATTCTAAAGATACATCAATGTATTATAATAGAGATACATTTGCTTATTGCTATGTTGGTACACAAAATCCGAATCATGATGTTGTGATTATTGGTTGGGATGATAATTATTCCAAGAATAATTTTAATACAGAATTAGAGGCGGACGGAGCGTTTATATGTATGAATAGCTGGGGAAGTGAGTTTGGAGACGAAGGACTCTTTTATGTATCTTATTATGATTCCAAGATTGGAATGCACAATGCAGTATATTCCGGAGTTGAAAAGGAAAGTAATTATGATCATATTTATCAGAGCGATTTGTGTGGCTGGGTAGGACAACTGGGATATGAGGAGGAGACTGCTTATTTTTCAAATGTATATCAGGCTGAAAGAGATGAGGATGTGAGTGCAGTTGGCTTCTATGCAACTGGAAAGAATACATCCTATGAAATATACTATGTAAGCGATTTTGAGGATGAGAATTCATTCGAAGAGAAAAAGTATATACAAAGTGGTACAGTGAAGAATGCAGGATATTATACCATAGATTTAAAAACACCAATTCAGATGGAGGAAGAGAAGAAATATGCGGTTGTAATTAAGATTACAACACCAAATGCGGTCCATCCGATTGCAATCGAATATAAAGCCGGACGGGATACGAAGACTGTTGATATTTCTGATGGAGAAGGATATATTAGTTTAACAGGCAAATCTTGGGAACATGTAGAAGAATCAAAAAACTGTAATCTATGCTTGAAAATGTATACTGTAAATCGAGAGGTTGTGGAACAGTAAGATTACAAGGAATGGAGAATTTTAAAATGAAGAGAATTATATTTGCATCCAATAATGCAGGAAAAATAAAGGAAGTTAAGCAGATTTTTCAGGATTATGACGTGGTTTCTATGAGGGAAGCAGGGATTGAATTAGACGTTGAGGAGAATGGCACAACATTTGAAGAAAATGCTTTAATCAAGGCAAGAGCTGTTTATGAGTTGACAGGAGAGATCAACATGGCAGATGACTCA